>CAZQVX010000025.1:10615-12813 GCA_964596845.1 uncultured Syntrophomonadaceae bacterium
TGAGATCTACGTGTCACCGGGATCAGCCTGCCACTCCCGCCATCCTGAACCGAGCCATGTGCTTTTAGCAATGGGTCTTGATGAAAACAGGCTTTCCAGTTCACTGCGTTTCAGTTTTTCTTCTTTTAACGAAGAGGGGCACATTGACCGGGTGATCGAGCGAATAGCAGCGGGGATTCATGAGTTAAAAGCTTTCCCCAGCCGGTAACAGGATAGGAAAGGGGGCATCACAGTTAAGAATCTGGTGCGTTACGGCGAGATTGCTTTAAAGGGGAAAAACAGAAATTTCTTTGAAAAAACACTCTTTCATAACTTAAAGTCTGCGCTCAGGGGGCTTGACGTCCGGGTTGAACGGATGCACGGCCGCTTTCTTGTTGAAGGCCCCAATTCTGCAGAAGAAGAAAGCCTGAAGCGCCTGAGCAAAGTTTTCGGGGTTACATCCGTCAGCAGCGTCAGCACTGCCCCCCTCGATCTCGAAGCGATCAAAGAGGCAGCGCTGGATCTGATTGCACAAAGGCGGCAGCCCGGTGACAGTTTCAAGGTAGAAGCCCGCCGTTCAAACAAAAACTTTCCCCAGACTTCTCCTGAGTTAAACCGGATCATCGGCGCTTCAATTCTGGAAAAATACCCGCATCTGACAGTCGACCTTCATAATCCTTCATTCAGGGTTTTGATTGAAGTTGGCGCCAAGGAGGTTTATCTATATCAAAGCCTTACTGCAGGGCCGGGCGGGCTGCCGGTTGGAGTGGCCGGCCGGGGGCTGCTGCTGCTCTCCGGCGGCATAGACAGCCCCGTCGCCGGTTGGATGTCCATGAAACGAGGCCTCAGTCTGGAAGCGCTGCACTATCACAGTCATCCCTTTACCGGTCAGCGCTCCCGGGAGAAGGTAATCGATCTTTGTCGCACCCTGGCCCTGTACGGCGGAAAAATCCAGCTGCACCAGATCAGCGTTACCGCCATCCAAAAAGAGATCCACACCCAGTGTCCCCCTGAACTGGGGATCATCCTGCTGCGGCGGATGATGATGCGCATCGCTGAAGAACTTTCCCGCAACCGCGGAATGCAAGCCCTGGTTACCGGAGAAAGCCTGGGCCAGGTGGCAAGCCAGACCCTGGAGAGCATGATCGTCATAGACGGCGCCACATCGATGCTCATATTAAGGCCGCTGCTGGGCCTGGACAAACATGATATTGTAAGCCTTGCTGAAAAAATCGGCACTTATGATATCTCCATCCGCCCCTACGAAGATTGTTGCACCCTCTTCCTGCCGCGCCATCCGGCAACCAGGCCCAGGACGGAGAAGGTGAGCGCAGCAGAAGAGGTTCTGGACATTTGCAGTTTAACAGCGGCGGCTCTGGAGAGCCTGGAAAGCATGCTTATAGAGGCATAGGCGGCCGGTGAATCCAATAATAAAAAAAGACCATCCCTGCGGTCAGGGCCAGATGCCATATAAATTGACCAAATTCTTGAGCAGGACTGTGCCGGTATATGATACGGTTCAAATACGAAGAGTATATAGAAATCCGGGGGCCGGCAACAATGAAATAGCCGGCAAAAAGGAGCACAGCGAAAGAAAATAGCTGTCCGGCAGTAAACACGCCCCAGACCCGCGGTAAATCACGGATAAAATCAAGCAAAATGTTAATCAGGCTGTAACCAATCAGAAACCAGAAGAAGAGCTCACCCTCATAAGCAGACCGGCTGCGGCGCCGCTTCAAAATGAAATATACCACCATAAGCAGAGCTGCGGCATAAGCCCCGTCAGCATGATAACACGTTTCTTCCACTGTGACGCCCCAGGGGTAGCAGGCGCCCATCTCCCCTCCCAGCAACTTCGAACCGGTATACCCAAGTGCGAGGCAGAAGGCCAAAGCCGGGGCTGCAGCATCAAGGTAACGTTCCACAATCAAATTTTTACGATAAGCCCAAAAAGAGACAGGAATAAAGGCGCAAGCGAGGCCGCCCCAGAAACTGAAGCCGGAGTCCTGAATGTGAAGCAGGTGCAAAGGCTGCCCAAAATAATAGTGGGGATCAAAAAGAACGGCATAGATCAGCCTGCCCCCGGCCATCCCGCCAAGCAAAGCCAGCAGCAGAAAGTCAACCAGCCTGGACTCGGGAAGCGCCTTGTGCCGCCCCTCCACGTAGACCAGGATTAGGCCGACAACCACTGCTGCAAAAAACATCAGGCTGGGTAAAGG
>CAZQVX010000026.1:0-2491 GCA_964596845.1 uncultured Syntrophomonadaceae bacterium
GTTATTCCAACTCTGGTAACAGTTTTTACGATCTTTTATCACACAGTCTGACGGTGACTTTGGCTCACATAGTTAGTTACTATGGTGCCTGGCACCGAAGTAACTAACTGTGGCTGGTCAGTTGGCGCTTTCGCGGAAGGCCTGGTTCAAGCCCTTCAGGGTGCAGCGGTGGCCGCAGGGGCTGCCGGTAAGACACCACTTGAATTCCGGGGGCAGCTTCGATTCGGCGCCGGCGATGCAGCACTCCTGGTGGGTGGTGCTGGCAGTGTGCATAAATATAACCGGCCTTGACGAGGCTTTACTCCCGGCACAGTAATCCAAAAAAGCGGCGGCGGCCTTGCCCGTGTAGCAGCCTTCCAGCTTTATTCCGGCGTCCTCCTGAAAATGGCGAGCGGCCTCCCCGGCAGCGACTGTGCCGAAGCCGTAGCCTTCTCCCAGGTAGCCCTCCTCCAGGTGCATGCGCTCCTCCAGGCCGCTTACGGCGTTTCCGATATCCGCACCCCGGCGCGCCAGCAGCTTGAGGCTGCTCCGGGCCAGTCCCACTATTTTCTTACGGCTCAGTAAAGTAGGCGGCACCACGCGCACCGCATGCAGTTTGGTCTCCATCCCGGCCAGGGCCAGCCCGGCCAAAAGACCGGCGGCGGTGCCGCCGGTGCCTGCGGCAACAAATATTGCCGCCGGGTCCGGGAGCCCCTGCTCTCGCAACTGCTGCTGTATTTCCAGGACAGCGCCTACATAGCCCAGCGAGCTTAAGGCATTGGAGCCCCCCGGCATGAGCAGGTATGTCTTTCGCCGGGGGTTAAAGCGGCGGGCCAGGTAGTAGCGCAGGTAGTTTAAGGCCACACCGGGATAATCCCGGACAAAATGCATCTCTGTTCCGAACTCCACCTCCAACAGCAGATTTTTCTGCACATGTTCGTTGACGGGCTGGCAGAAGAAAAGGCCGGTCGTGCGCAGCCCCACCTCCCGCCCCAGTGCAGCCACGGCGAGGATATGGTGCGAACCGAGCCCCCCCGAAGTGATCACCTCGCGGTAACCCTTTCGCAGGACATCGGCCAGGATCAGCTCCAGCTTGCGGATCTTGTTCCCCCCGTAAAGAGGGTGAGAGAGATCGTCCCGCTTGATGAGCTGCAGCGGTTGGCCGGCTACCTGGGGAAGCTGCTCCAGGGGGGTGGGCCAGCGGCCTAATTCAACACGGGGAATAGATTTTTGTAGAACAGGATAGCGCTGGTATAAGATATCGATACTCACAGCAAGGCCTCCCTCCATTGCCAAAAAGTTGATACTTTAATATAATTTATTATAATTTATAACGCTTTCTCCTTCAATGGGAAAAAGCGCTACTGCAAGGAGATGAAGAAAAGGTGGATATCCTCGAATCGATTGTAGTCCCCCGCCCCAACGGCAGCGCCGAGTTTTACCGCGTGGCCGGCTATATCAAGGATTGGTTGACAGAACAGGGCCTTCCTGTAGAAACCCATCTCTTCAGCATGCGGCCCTACTTTTTTGAGATTACCGCCCTGGCCATCGTCGCCGCGGCCCTGTTGTTCATCTACCTGGCCTTCTTTCGAAAAAGCTGGCTGGCTCTATTGCCGGTCCTGCTGCTGGGCCTGATCATGCTCTTCGAAGCCAGCCTGGGCACACCAGTCATCAGCGGCCTCATCAGAAAAGACGCAGAGAATATCATCGTAAACCTGCACCCGGAAACGGCGGAGCAAGAACTTATCTTCACCGCCCATTATGATTCCAAAACACAACCTCTGGATCACCGGCAGCGCGAACTTGTCTTCAAGCTGATCATCCCCTCTGTGATCGCCGGTGCAGCCTTGGCCCTGTTCTGGTGGCTGCTCCACTTTAAAAAGCGGCGTCCCGGGAAAGCCCTTCGAGCACTGGCGGGAGGGCTGTTGGCCCTGCTCCCGGCCTACTGGCTGATCCTGGCCTTCACTTTCGGCGGCGGCTTTGCGGCTCGTCCCTCTCCGGGTGCCGTAGATAACGGGACCGCCGTGGCGGTGCTTATGAATCTCGCCGGCGAGCTAAAAGAGCTGCCGCTGGAAAAAACCGCCGTCACCATAGTTCTTTTCGCCGCCGAGGAGATAAACATGCAGGGCTCCCAGGCCTATGTCCGGGACCTGCCTCAGGAAGCGGAACTTCCCCGGTTCAATGTAAACCTGGAACTTGTCTGCCAGGCAGGAGATTATGTCTACTGGGATGAGGACGGGGTCTTCACCGCCCGCTACGCCACCAGCACTGAGCTGAACAGCCTGCTGGGACGGGCGGTGTCCAAGATCACGGGGCAGAGCCTTAAGCCTCTGGAGGGCGGTTTCACCACCATCAGCGACAGCGGCTCTTTCCTGGCCGCCGACATCCCCTCCACCACCCTGGGCAACGCCGGCTCACCGGAGCTGGGGTGCGGTTTCTTCCACTCCCACCTGGACAACATGGAGCGGGTTATGCCTGATCGGATTGACGAGCTGGTGCAGATCCTTAAAGA
>CAZQVX010000026.1:2591-5910 GCA_964596845.1 uncultured Syntrophomonadaceae bacterium
ATCCCGTGCTCGCGAAGCGTGCCGGCATCAAGAGGGATAAACCCGGTGCGCGTATGAGTCTCGATCCCCTCCAGGACGATGGCGGCACGGTAACCGATGATATCGGCCGAGACGTTTTGCCGGTCGCTGTAAAGAAGCAGGCCCTTCTGAGGCCCCGTCGCCGCCTGCTTGTAGATGTCGTTGATAAATTCGCGGCTGATGAGGGGGACGCCGTCTTCGCTGAGCCTGGTATTGAAGGTAACATTTAACATGATCAAAGAGGCGGTGCTGGTGGGGATGCGCACCGAGTCAGCCATAAAACCGATATGCCTGATCTCTGGCATGATCTCTTCCAGGGCGATGGCCGCCCCCGTGGTGGTGAGGATGATGTTGTTGAACACCGAGCGGTTTTTTCGCAGATCGGAATCGCCGGCCTTGGGCACAGCGTCAAGAATGTTTTGATTGTTGGTGGCGGCGTGAACGGTAGACATGGAAGCGGTAATCATGCCGGCGGTTTCACGCGTCTCCAGCAACGGTTTGATCATGTGCGCCAACCCAGTGGTCGTGCAGCTGGCCGCAGAGACAAGATGCTGCACCGCAGGATCATACGCGGTATGGTTAATGCCGTAAACAAACATGCCGCTGTCAGCGGGCAATTTATGGGCGTTGTCGGCGATCTTAAAAGGCGCACTGACAACCACCTTCTCCGCACCGCACTCAAGGTGTCCGCGGGCGCTGCCGCGAGGGTTTCCGGCAGGCGCGGCAGGATCGATATAGTGCCCGGTGCACTCCACAACGAGCCGCACCTTTTCGCGGGCCCAATTTATCTCGCGCGGGTTGCGAAACCTGGTCAAGATCTTGATCCTGCTCCCGTTTATTTCAAAGGTGCCGCCGGCCCGGTCGATAATTTCCACCTGACATTTCTCCCCGGAGTAGCCGTAAAGAAAACGATCCAGGCAGCCGAAGGTCGAATCCTGCATCAGGTAATCGATCATGTCCTCCAGAGTTCGCCCCACGGTGCGGCCCGTATTGATCACAAATCTATTAAAATGACCCACATTCAGGTGATGCCACAGGGTCAGCTTGCCGATTCGGCCGGCCCCGTTAATACCCAGTACATTCCCATCTCCCAGGTACTGATCCAAAATGATTCCTCCCTAGATTCAATTGAACGACAAACAGCAGCGCCTCAACCGGGGTAAACAAACTCTACGGGGTAACTGCCGGCAAAGATATGGCCCAGCTTGCCGTCGATGGACAGCGAATCGCCTTTTTTCACCCCGTGACCGTTGATGAGGCATCGCTGCCCCGCTTCGTCCACCACCAGCTCTTTGCAGTTGACCACACAGACTTTGCCCAGTTTCTCAGCGGCCACAGCCGCATGCGAGGTCACCCCGCCCCGGCTGGTGACGAGCCCGTCGCATAAAAAGATCATCTGGATGTCGTCGGGCACTGTATCGGGGCGGACGAGGATCTGCTGCTCCCCGGGGTGCTCCTTCTGGTTGCTGATGAGATCTTCCATGCTGAAAGCGACGATCCCGCTCATACAGCCGCCGCCGGCACCAATCCCCTTGCCCACCGGTTTCATTTCCCCGACCGGGGAACTGAAAACACCCACCCTTTCCATTTGAATAATATTCTGCTCCCGGATCTGTAATACGTAAAGATCCTCCGGCCTGGAAGATTCAAAGGTGAATTCAATCTCCTGGTTGTTGTAACCGTGCTGCTCAATGAGTTCCACAGCGATGGCTTGCAGGCGCTGGTAGATGAGCGGAAAAGCAGTCTCCAGAGACATCTCGCAGTCGGGATAATCGTCTTCGCGCTGGCTTTCAGAGATAGGCAGGGGGTAGACCAGGCCGGCCACGATATCCTCGCCCTGGCTGCAGAGGGTAAAATCTCCGTAGAGGTTGATCCCCGGTTTCTTCAGCTTGGGATTGTGCGTGAAGACTACACCTGAACCGGACTCGCGGGACCTGTTCCCTGTGACCATTTTTTGCACGATCACCGCCGTGCCCCATTCATCGGCGATCTGAAGGTGCTTGCGGTAGGCAACCGCCCTTTCCGCCGACCATGAATCGAAGATGTTGCCGATCGCCTGTTTCAACTGCTCGAAGGGGTTTTCTACAATAAAAACGTCATGCTCGTTAAGAGTTTTTTTATACTCCAGGGCCAGCTCCCTCATTTGGGCGGCGCTGAAGTTTAGTTTCCGATCAACGCCGTACTTCAGCTTAAAGCGGGCCATGATCTCGTCAAAATAATCGCGGTTAACCCCGTGCGACATACCCCAGCTCTGGATAAAGCGGCGGTAGCAGTCCCAGCCCATCCAGGCCGTTTCCGGTTTCCGGCCCAGCGCCTCGGCGAGCTTATCGTTCATCCCGATGTTGAGAAAAGTGCTCATGGCCCCGGGCATAGAGATGGCGGTCCCCGAACGGACCGATAGAAGCATGGGCCGCCTGGTATTACCATACTCCAGGCGCGCCGCCGCCTCGATCCCCGCGAGGTGCTCGCGGATCAGTTTATCCAGCTCCAGGCTCATGTTGGCATGCTGCCAGATGGTGTCGCGGTGCCGGTAGACCTCGGTGGTGAGAACGAATCCGGGCGGCACCGGCAACCCGTAATGGATAAGTTTTTTTAAATAGTAGGCCTTGGCCCCCAAAAAAACCGGGTTATCCATCTCCAGCGTCTCCCGGTTCAAAGGGCTGATCACCAGGTCCGGGTTGAAGGCCATCATGTTATGAATATGAGCCTCGGAGTAATTCTCAAGCATGCTGTTGGCCAGATCCAGCGAGTCGGCGATAAGCCGGTCCAGCTCCCGGATCAGAAAGGTCGAAGAGAGGATCTCCCGGTAAAATTTCTCCGACTCCCGGGCCACCGTCTCCTTGCTCTCATCAAATATCTGGGGGATAACCACATTAATCGTCTCATCGTAGACCCGGATAAAGTATTCGTTGATGAGCTCTTTGATGTGCTGAGCCATGAAGCGGAATATATTCATATACTGGCCCAGGGTAACGCTGGTGGAATTCAGGCTATAGCGAAACATCTCCAGGGTGGAATTGAAATTCTGGTTGACCATGCCCATAAGCTCGAGCCCCATCTTGAAGAGCACCAGCGCCTCGTAGATACTATTCAGTGTCTTGGCCGAGATATATTCAAAATTGATCCTCTCGAGCACCTTTTCCATCAGGCGCGAAGCAAGCTGCTCCAGCCTGTACATCAGCCCCAGGGCTTCGAACTTAGTCTCCCGGTACTGCCCATACATGGAGGGGATGCCGATAGCCACATGACGTTTGTAGTAGATGGTTTCCGTCGGCTCCGTAACCGCCTTATCCAGGATGAC
>CAZQVX010000026.1:6010-12531 GCA_964596845.1 uncultured Syntrophomonadaceae bacterium
TCATCTTCCGAAAGCTGCAGCAGCCCCGCATGGTCCACCCCGAAATGTTCGCAGGCCTGGCGCATGAGGCCGTGGACACCGGTGAAAAGCCCGCTCGCCGTGTTGAGCGAAGCGCTTACATCCCCGGGCAGCAGAGTGCGCAGCGGCGCCGGATCGCCGCTAAACCAGTAAGCAGCCACCTGCTGCACCAGCTCAATGTGCATATTATTGCTCTCGGCATGGATCTGTTTGCGCACAAAATGAACAAGCTTATCCTTGCGCATGGCCAGCTCATCCATGGCGGTGCTCACATCGCGCAGCCGGCCCTCGGCCCCGATCTCGCTGAAATAGACGGGGAAAAAACGGGCCAGCTGCTTCACCTGCCTGTAAACTGGCCCGATATCCGCGTTGAGCAGGCTGGTGACATCACGCTGGAACAGATCGGTATCCGAGATAAAGATGCCGCCCAGATTGAGGTTGACCACCAGGGCGGAGAGAAGGTTTTTGTAACTGTAGGGTGAGATCTTGATCAGATCCAGCCAGATGCGAATGTTCTTCACATGGTTGGTGTTTACTTTTGTCTCCCAGTCACCGGTTATTTCAATCTCGCCGGGGTAGACAAAACCGAATTCGATGAGCTTCTGCGTGTAGCGGGCAATGATCTTCTCATCGCCGGTCGCCGCAATCTCCTTGCCCAGAGTATAGAGGCAGTCCAGGACGATACCGGTCTGCTGCTCTTTCAGCTCACGAAAGAGGCTGAAGAGCATATCCACAAACTGATAGATCGCTTTACCCTCCAGCTCGGAGAGGGCCGATTTAAGCAGGCTGTTCAGATCGTAGAGCAGGTGTTTCTTCAACCTGACCATGCCCGGCAGATGCAAAAGGTAGATCAGGTAATAGATTTTCTCGGTAGAGAGGGAAAAGGTTTCGCTGAAATAGCGAAAATGATTGGCAATATCGTTGAAAAAGAGGTTTGAAGCCAGTTCAGCCCAGCTCTGTGAAGCCTCAATGCGCTCCGCCAGGCCGGCAAAAAAATCCCGACCGATGAGCTTTATTTTTTCCCGGTAATGCGGCTGGAAGAGATCTTTTCTGGCGGCGAACCAGGCCTCGGCGCCTGTTGTCTCCGTCCAGTAAAGGCAGCTTTTATTTAATATATTTTTAGTCAGCGCGCAAACGGCGGCACTAAAACCGGGAACTGCCGCCGCCTTGGCCAGGTAAAACTTAAAATGGCCTGTATTGCGCATAAAGATAAGCTCATGCGCGGCCATACCTTCTTCGATCAGCTTTAGAGCTTGCCTGATCACCTCGTCCGGGTAACTGCCGCTTTTAATGAGCTTGTCGATAAAAGAGAAGAGGGTTTTAACCAGGTGCTCCCGCAGCCTCTCGGGCAGCTCTCTGCCGAACAGATCCCCAATGATGCTCACCAGAAAGAGCAGAGCTGCTTCAGATTCCTCGATGGAGCTGTAAAGCCACAGGTCGGTCAGGCTGATGGTATGGAGGGTTTCTACAATATAGTCATAGTCGGGGTACGGGTGATTCAGCTCGTTGATAAACTCCTCCGCACGTTTGTGTATGCCCCAATACGAGGCGGAGAGACCGGCAAACCAGCGGTGCCTTTCCGGCAGATCAGCCCAGCCCCGTTTGGTCTGGGCCAGGTTCGCCTCCAGGGCTGCCGATTTAAAAGAGTTTTCCATTCGTCTCACCTCAAGTAGATCTTACTAATCATTATAACACCATTACAGGCTTATTTGAGAAAGGTTCAAGGCGCTCCCTACATTCTTGATTTATTTGTCTGTTGAACTTTCTTATTTATTTGTTGACTTCGGTAAAGCCTAATGGCAGGTATTTTTTTAAACACATGGAATCATTTTACCACTGGATAGTATTTATAAGGGGCAGACCTTTTTAATAATGAGACAGATGCTGAACAAAAATACGAACCGTGAATCTCGCTGGAGAACACTGCTCTATGCTTATTTATCCATGCTGGCCTTCAGTCTCGTTTTTCAGGTGATCCCCCCCATCTTCGGTTTTATCATACCGGCCCTCAATATCTCTCATGCCCAGGCCGGCGCCCTGATGAGCTTCTTTGCCCTTCCCGGTATCTTTCTCTCTATCCCTGCGGGCGTCCTGACGGATCGCTTCGGCCCCAAGGGGGTCTCCCTGGCCGCCCTGGCCGTCGCCCTGGTGGGATCGCTGCTGGTGAGCCTGGGATCAGACTTCCCCCCGCTCGCTGCCGGCAGGCTCATCTCCGGGACAGGTGCGATAACACTCTCCATCGTGGCCCCCCAGATAATATCTCGCTGGTTCGTCAAAGAAGACCTGGGCATAGCCATGGGTATTTTCAATACCGCGATGCCGCTGGGGACCATTTTTGCCTTCAACGTTTTCGGGCGCGTAGCCTTCGCCTCAAACTGGCGGCTGCCTGTTATTCTGACTTCGGCCTACTGTCTCGCAGCCCTGCTGCTGTTTTATTTCAGATATCCGGGATTGCCCCCCGGGGAAGTGGCTCCGAAAGCGAAAAATACAGCGAGCCCGGCCTCAAAAAAACCTTCAACATGGAAAACAGGCGGCGCTGTCTGGCTGGTAGCCTTTATCTGGATGATGTACAACGCCGCGGCCATATCTTACCTCACCTTCGCCGGTGATTACTATATCAAAGCCGGCTACGCCCCCGGCTATGCCGGTTTTTTAACGAGCCTTTTTATGATCGGCTCACTTCTCTGCAGCCCGCTTGTGGGCTATCTCACGGACAGGGTTGGCCGGGAGGAGTATTTCATCCTGGGGGGCTCCATGGTGCTGGCTGTTCTAATGTTGCTGGTACCCCGGACCGGCTTGAACCCGCTGCTTCTGGGGATCCTCATTGGCGTTACCGCCGGTTTCATCCCCTCACCTGTGTTCTCCCTTGTCCCTAAAATTCTGCCGTCAAGACAGGCAGGCCTCGGCTACGGCATTTTATCCACCTTTTTAAATATCGGGGTGCTGGTGGGCCCGCTGCTGATCGGCCTCTCTTATGACCGGACGCTGAGCTATCAGCCCGGATTTAAC
Source organism: uncultured Syntrophomonadaceae bacterium (assembly GCA_964596845.1). GTDB lineage: Bacteria > Bacillota > Dethiobacteria > DTU022 > DTU022 > JAAZIN01. The sequence goes on from CAZQVX010000026.1 coordinate 9,038, forward strand.
TTGATGGCCGTATTCGCCCTGGCGGTAGCGGCAATTGTTGTGCCCCTTCTGTTTTTTAGCCGGCTGAAGCCGACCAAAGTTTAAACTCTAACTCTAAATGTGATCGCAGGCAGCGTTACCTTGAATAATCTTTTGAGGGATCTATAATAAGTTATATTAAGGGCTGGGAGAGAGCATTCTTGCGCATTGATCTGCATGTCCATACCGCGAACTCCGAAGATGCTTTCGGCGAACCGGCAGAGGTCTTGGCCGCCGCCGCCGGGGCCGGCCTTAAGGGTTTTGCCGTAACCGAACACAGCAATTACGAAGCAAGTGAAATATATCTGGAACTGGCCCCCCGTTTCAACCTGGCGGTCTTTGTCGGGGCAGAGGTGGCCACCCGCTCCGGGCATCTGCTGGTCTTCAGCGAGAGAATCAGCCGCTGGAACCGGTTTAAGGGGAATGACAACGATGCCCAAGAGGTGATTGAAGCGGTAACCGGCGCCGGCGGGGCGGTGGTGGCGGCCCACCCCTACCGCATCGGATACGGCTGCGGCGGCGCAGAAAAACTGGAGGGCCTTACCGCCATAGAGACCTGCAACGGGGGCAACCGGCCCTTTGAAAACAAGCTGGCCCTGGCGTTGGCGGAAAAGCTGGACCTGCCCTGTACCGGGGGGAGCGATGCTCATTTTCCCCGGGAGATCGGGCGCTGTTACACCAGATTCACCGTACCTCTGCGCACCATGGCCGACCTGGTGGCGGCGCTCAAAACAGGTCAGTGCCATGCTGTTGAGGGGTAGAATGGCGTTTCCCCAACCGGCGGCTTTCCGCAAACGATTTATAAAGCGGGCGGAGTGACCCGCCCGCATAAGGCTATATCTTAAGCTTTAATTTATACTGCTCTCTGCGCTCTTCGCCCGCAGCTCGCGCCGCAGGATTTTTCCGATGGTCGATTTGGGCAACTCATCGATGAAGTAGATTTTCCTCGGAATTTTGTAGGCGGCCAAATTCTCCCGGCAGTATGCGATGATCTCTTCTTCCGTCAGCTCTTCCCCCGACATGGGGACCACGTAGGCAACCACCGTTTCGCCGCGATACTCGTCGGGCACACCGACTGTACAGGCTTCTTGAATCTTAGGATACATAAAGAGAATATCGTCGACTTCGTTGGGGTAAACATTGAATCCCCCGGCGATAATGAGGTCTTTTTTGCGATCGACTACCAAAAGATGGCCCTCTTCATCGAAAAAGCCGATATCACCCGTATAGAGCCAGCCCTTCCGCAGGGTCTGCGCCGTCTCTTCCGGGTTCTTGTAATAACCCGCCATCACCTGGGGACCCTTAATGATGATCTCCCCCGCTTCGCCTGAGGGCATCTCCTTTTCTCCCGTTTCAATATCCACGATCCTGATATCCGTGTTGGGCACGGGCAGCCCCACAGTTTCCGGCTTAATCTTCCCCCTCCAGGGCGAAATGCAGGCAAAGGGATTGCACTCCGTCAGGCCGTAGACATTGATGATCTCTTTCCCCGTAAGCTCATAGAGACGGTTGCAGACATCGAGGGGCACGGGCGCCGCCCCGGCAAAAAAGCCCTTGATAAAAGAAAGATCCATCTCTGTGAAGTCCTTGTTGCTCAGTAGTCCGGAAAAAATGGTGGGCACGCCGGGCAAGTAATCGGGCTTGAACTGCTTCACCATATCCGCAACAGCGGCCGGATCGGGACGCGGCACCAGTATAGCCTCCAGGCGGGCCCAGAGAGCGTAGTTCTGGATTGCTGTAAAGCCGGCAGTGTGAAAATAAGGGTAAATGGCCAGCAGCTTCTCCCCCTCCCGCACTCCCGGCAGCCAGGCGGCAAACTGCTGCACATTGGCGGAAAGACTGGCATGGGTCATCATTACTCCCTTGCTGATCCCGGTAGTGCCTCCGGTATAAAGGATGGCCCCCAGATCATCCCAGGCGGAGAGTTCTTCTACGGAACCCTTCCGGTGCTCTTTGATCAGATCGGTGAACTGTGTACATCCTGCTGCGGGGTAATCTTGCGATACATATCCTTTTTCACCAGCGGGTAGAGCTGTTTCTTGGGAAAAGGCAGATAATCATTAATATGGCAGGTCACAATTTTTTCGATTCCTGTCTTCTCTTTAAGACTGAGCATGCGGGGCAGCAGCATGTCGAGCCCTACGGCAACCTTCGACTCGGAATCATTCAGCTGGTGCGCCAGCTCCCGCTCGGTGTAAAGGGGGTTGTTCGGGACGATCACCGCCCCGATGCGAAAAGCGGCATAAACAGCGATGGTCATCTGGGGCAGGTTGGGCAGCAGCGTCGCCACTTTATCTCCCTTTTTAACGCCCAGTGCACTCAAAGCCCGGGCAAAGCTGTTGACAAGGGAATCCAGCTCTCTGAAAGAAATTTTTCGCCCCATGTAATTCATTGCCTTTATTTCACCCCGCTCCGCAGCGGAGCGCACCAGCGCCCGGGAGAGGGTGATCTCTTCCAGGTCGATCTCATGCGGCACCCCGGGCGCGTACGACTGGTGCCACAGTTTGGGTTCGCCCATCTTTTAAAACACCTCCTTGTGTAATCGTAAAATGTTATCGCCGGCGAAACATCGCTCAATCCTGGGGCTGTCGATTATCTCCTCCCCTTCTGTTGCAAAAAGAGGTTTCCAGTTAAAAAAAACACAGCTGCCGCAACCTGACTCTTCATGTAGTCTCACTCAGAGCTGCAACAGCTGTATTCTTACACTATTTACTTTTTTTAGCGCTCTATCTGCCCTTAAATTCCGGCTTGCGCTTCTCCAAAAAAGCGAAGACCCCTTCCTTGTGATCCTCTGTCTGGAAACAGAGGCTCTGAGCATAGATTTCCAGCTCCATTACCTCATTCAGGCTCAAGTTGCTGCCGGCATTAAGTATCTCTTTGGCCTGGGCCAGGGCCACGGCCGGCCCTTCAGCCAGCTGCTGCCCCATCCGGAGCACCTCCGGCAGCAGCTCCGCAGCGGGAAAAACCCCGTTGACGATACCGATGCGGTGCGCCTCTGCGGCATCGATATTCATGCCGGTGAAGACAAGCTCTTTGGCCTTCTGCAGACCCACCAGGCGGGGCAAAAAGTAAAGAGAGCCGCAGTCGGGGACAGCGCCGATCTTGATAAAGGCCTGACCAAACTTTGCCGTATCCGCAGCATAGATGAGATCACAGAGCATGGCCAGGGAGAAACCGGCGCCCACCGCGTACCCGTTGACAGCGGCAATGACCGGCTTTTTAACTCTGGCCAGCTCCGTAAGCTGCCCGTATCCCTCCTGCAACCACCTCCGCCCTTCCAAAAGATCAAAGCCCTGCATCAATCGCCCGATATCCCCGCCCGAGGAGAAGGACTTGCCTGCTCCCGTCAGCACGATGCTGCCGATTTCAGTATCTTCCGCAGCAGCGCGGACAGCGCTAAGAAGATCCCGCGCCATATCCGCCTGCAGGGCATTCATCATTTCCGGCTGGTTCATGGTGATCAGGGCTACTCCGCC
>CAZQVX010000027.1:0-3636 GCA_964596845.1 uncultured Syntrophomonadaceae bacterium
TAGAGAAGCACCTCCGGCGTGAAGAAGCCCACCGATACGGCGATCTGCCCGATGAGCAGGGCGCCCACAAGCCCCAGGGCAGTGGCAAAGGGTGAAGGCGTATGGATACTGGCCATGCGGACCAGGTCCAGCCCAAAATGGGCGAAGAGGAATTGCAGATAGATAGGGATGCTTGCCTCCTGCTTGGGGCCGATAAATTTAAGCGCCTTGGGCAGAAGTTTGGGGTTTGACGCCAGCAGGATCCAAATCGGTATAATTAAGAAGGAGAGGAGAATACCCACCAGCCGGACCAAACGGATATAGGTGCCCACCGCCGGATTCTGCCGGAATTCTTCGGCATGCTGTGTCAGGTGAAAAAGAGTGATGGGCACGATCATCACCGAGGGCGAGGTGTCCACCACGATGATCACATGCCCCTCCAGCAGATGAGTAGCAGCCACATCGGGCCGCTCCGTATAGCGGACCACCGGAAAAGGGTTCCAGAAGGAGCGGGTGATGAACTCCTCCACGCTCTTCTCCGCCATGGGCAGGGCGTCGATATCGATCTGAGAGATCTTCTTGCGCACTTTCTCCACGATCTGCGAATTGGCGATATCCTTGATATACATGATGGCGATATCGGTGATGGAGCGCTTCCCGGCGGTGGTGATCTCGCACCTGAGCTGGGGATCGCGGATCCGCCGCCTGATGAGGGCCGCGTTGAAGACCAGCGTCTCCACAAAACCGTCTCGCGAACCCCGCGTGATCTTCTCGATATCGGGCTCTTCGGGGGTGCGCACAGGGTACTCCCGGGTGTCCAAGAGCAACCCCTGGCGTTCGCCTTCGACGAGCAGCAGCATGGGGCCGGCGAGAACCTGCCGGATGGCCTCCTCCATCTCGTCGATGGGGTTGACCTCGGAGAAGGGGATAATCTGCTTCATCAGCTTTTCCATGGGGTCGACGGCGATCTGCTCCCGGGTCACCGCGATCATGGAGCGGATTACAAAAACGGAAACCTGGGTATTGCTCAGGCCGTCTACGAAGAGCAGGGCCGCTTTTTTGCCCCCGATGACGATCTCCCTCAAGACCACATCGAAATTCTTGTCGCCCAGATCAAGGCGCTCCTGCAGGTATGCAATATTTTCTTCCATTTTTTTAGATATGGGCGTGGACATAATCTTTGCTCTGTTCCACCTCTATCCTTTGGGATTAAAGATCATGGCGACTATAAAGGCGAAAAGGATCGCCGCGGTGATCCCCGTGCTGGTGAGTTCAAACATGCCGGTCAATATACCGATGATGCCGTGGCGGGAGGCCTCCGACATGGCCCCCTTGACCAGGGCGTTGCCGAAGCTCGATATGGGCAGGCTGGCCCCGGCGCCGGCAAAACGAATCAGTTTGTCGTAGAGCCCCAGCCCGCCCAGGATGCCCCCGGCGACGACGAAGCCTGAAAGAATATGACCCGGTGTGAAGGGGGTCAGGTCAAAGAGGAGCTGCCCGATGAGGCAGAAGAGCCCCCCAATCAGAAAAGCGGTGAGATAGCTGCCCATATGTATTTCTCCTTCCGCTACATTTCCAGGGCCACGGCGTGGGCCACCCCGGGGATGGAGAGCCCCTGGCCCAGGGTGGTGGGGCTGTGCAGTGCGCCGGTGGAGACGACCAGGACCCTGTTCAGTTCACCCGCCGTCATCCGCCGGTAGAGGTGGCCCAGAACCACCACCCCCGAGCAGGCGCATCCGCTCCCCCCCGCATCCACCTGCTGGACATGGGGGTTGTAGATCATGAGACCGCAGTCGTTGTAATTTTCTTCGGGAAAGTAACCGCTGCGGCCCAGCAGCTTTTTCAGCAGGCTGGCTCCCACCTGTCCCAGATCGCCGGTGACGATGAGATCGTAATAATCGGGATTGCGCTGCAGCTCTTGAAAATGCATGATCATTGTCGATGCCGCCGCCGGGGCCATGGCCGCCCCCAGGCTGAAGGCATCCTTTATGCCCAGATCCACCACCTTGCCCGTGGTCACCGCCGTAATCCGCGGCGTTTCGCCGGCGGCGCTGATCACCGCCGCCGCCGCCCCGGTAACGGTCCACTGGGCATGTTGGGGGCGCTGAAAACCGTATTCCGTAGGGTAGCGGTATTGGCGCTCTGCGGTGCAGTGATGGCTCGAAGTCGCCGCCAGGACATTGGCGGCGTAACCGCCCGCCACCAGCATGGCCCCCCAGGATAGGCCCAGCGTCAGGTTGGAGCAGGCCCCGCACATTCCAAAAAAGGGCAGGCCCAGGGCGGCGGCGCTGAAACCGGAAGCGGTGATCTGGTTCAGCAGATCGCCCGCCAGAAAATAATCGATGTCGCCGAGATTGATTTTCTTTTTCTCCAGCGCCCGGGAGCAGGCCTCCTGGAGCATCTTCTGCTCGGCTAATTCAAAGCTTTTTTGGTTAACCCGAAGGTTCTTGTAGCTTAAGTCAAAGTCGGCCCCCAGGGGGCCTTTTCCCTCCATGGGCCCGACCACCGCGGCGGTGGAGGCCAAATACGGGGGCGGATCCAGCAGAACGCTCTGCCGGCCTATTTTTTGGCTCATCTGCTCTCCTCCACTAATCTTCAGGGCGGCGCCGTCCGTTTTAGAACAGGGCTGAGATCAGCCCGACAACAAAGGCGGTGATGACGCCGAAAAGAATGATGGTGCCCGCCAGGGAAAACATTTTGGAGCCGATGCCCAGCACCAGACCTTCTTTTTTAAACTCCAGCGCCGCCGAGGTCACCGAGTTGGCAAAACCGGTCACCGGGACGGCAGTGCCGGCGCCGGCAAAACCGGCCAGATGATCGAAAATCCCCAGCCCCGTCAGCAGCGCGGCCAGAAAAACGACCGTGGCCACGGTGGGGTTGGAGGCCACTTCAGGTTCGAAACCGAGGGCGATATAAGCGTTCTGAATTACCTGCCCCAGGAGACAGACCGCTCCGCCGCTGACAAAAGCAGTCAGCGCATTGCGCAGCAGCGGCGGCGCTGTTTTTTCCTGTTCGGCCAGTTCCCGGTACTCTTCTGCGCTGATATTCAGCTCTTTAGGAACAGCAGCCATTGAATCCCCCCAAAAGATTTTTCTTTTCCCTCACCGGCCGGCCCGGCAAAAGTCTCTGCAGGAATTTACAGCCCTTAACGCTGCTCCCGCACCCCGAAAGCCAGCTTCAGGTTAACCTTGTATTCTTTGATCTCTCCATTGTCCAGGCTGGCGGTCCAGTTCAGCACTTCAACGCCGGTGATCCCGTCAATGGTCTTGGCGGCCTCCTTGACGGCGCTCTGCATGGCATCCTCCCAGCCGACTCCCGATTCGCCTACGAGTTCAATTACTTTGGCTACTGTGGTCAGTGCAGTCAACCCCTTTTAAGATTGTTTTTTAGCATGATGGTGACGGGCGGCGGTGATCGCCTCACTGCTGCGATTCCGCCACAACGGGGTATGAACGGTAGGGCGCCTCCGGCGGTGATGAGAAGAGCATGTAGATCGCCAGGCCGGATAGAAGAAAGAGCAGCGCCATCCAGAGAAATACAGCGGCACGTTTCTCATCGCCCCTAAAAATCGTTCATCCCTCCAGAGAAAGAAATCTTTTTCAGCACGATTTAGTTTGCGGCATCGGGGCTTTTTTATTCCAGCGGTGCATTTTAAAA
>CAZQVX010000027.1:3736-7884 GCA_964596845.1 uncultured Syntrophomonadaceae bacterium
TGCGAGAGGGCGAGGCGGCCGGCGATCTCGGACTGGGTCAGCTCTTCAAAAAAACGCATGGCGATGAGGCGGCGCTCAAGGGGGCCCAGCCTCCGCATTCCCTCAGCGAGAGAAAGCCGCTCCAGCAGCTCCTCTTCTTCGCTCAGCCCTTCCCGCAGGGTAAGGTGCTCCTCGTCAAGGGTTGCCAGGGGGGAGGTTGACTCCATGATCAGGGCCACCTCTTCAGGGGCTATCTCCAGCCCTTCCGCCAGCTCACCCACAGTAGGCTCCCGCTTAAGCTCTTGCCTCAGCCGCTCGCAGCACCCCTTCAGCCTGCGGGACTGCTCCTGCAGAGAGCGGCTGACCTTGAGCCCGGTGCTGCAGCCGCGCCGGTAAAGGCGCATTTCGCCCTCAATCCAGGCGACGGCAAAGGTGACAAACTTGACGCCCCGGGCCGCATCAAAGCGCCGCGCCGCCTTGAGCAGGCCCATCATCCCGGCCTGAAAGTAGTCCTCTGTCTCCCAGGCCCCGCCGGCCATGCGCCGGGCATAGGCGCCGACCAGCGGCTTCAGGTGCGCGAAGAGCGCCTCACCGGCCTCTTCATCGCCCTCCCTGAAAAGCCGCAGCAGTTCCCTAAGCTCCTCCTCGGGCATGAAGCCTAGCTCTCCTTCTGCCTCTCCCGCGAGCGGATCTCTTTGATCATAGTCACCGTGGTCCCTTCGCCCGGCGCGGAGACGACATTCAGGTCGTCCATAAAATTCTCCATGATCGTAAAACCCATCCCGGAGCGCTCCAGTTCAGGTTTGCTGGTGTAAAGCGGTTCGCGGGCCTGATCCAGGTCCTCGATACCCATGCCTTCGTCGGCCACCTCGACGGTGAGCTTGTTCCCCTCCAGGAAAGCATGAATCAAGACGGGGCCCACCCTGTCCTCGTAAGCATGAATGATGGCGTTGGTCACCGCCTCGGAGACGGCAGTCTTGATGTCGCTGATCTCTTCCAGGGTGGGATCGAGGCGCGCCACGAAAGCGGCCACCACAACCCGGGCAAAAGCCTCGTTCTCGGAGCGGCTTTCCAGCTCCAGCTTCATGAATGTGCGGGATGAAACCATGCTAAACCCTCCTCTTGGGCGGCGCCCCCAGGAGCAGGTGCTGCAGGGCCTCCGCTTCATGTTCAAAGAAAGGGATGATCCGGGCCAGCCCGGAGATCTCGGTAATTCTGGCAATGGCGGCGGGAGCCTCACAGACAGCCATGCGCCGGCCTTTAGCGCTGATCTTGCGATAGCGCCCCAGCAGGGCCCCCACTCCGGAGCTGTCCATGAAGGTCAGGCCGCCCAGGTTGAAGAGAACAGCGCCCGGCAGGCGCCGCGCCAGCTCCCGGTCCAGCTCCTCGCGCATCCGGCCGGCCTGGTGATGGTCCAGCTCTCCCGAGAGGCGGACCACCAGGATTGACTGGCGCTCATCAATTTTAATTTCCATACAGCGCTCCCTCCAGTGCGTATATAAGCCTTTAGCCTTTCTCCTCTGGAAATTAGTTCTGCGCTTTTCAGAATCTTCCTGCCGGATGAGAAAATTTTTCGACAGAGAGGCGAATTCAAATCTGGAAATCGCATCTCCTTCTTACCGGCGATCTAAAAGAGCCGCCCCCGAAAGGAGCGGCTCATCCATCCATCCACGCAGAGGCGAGGAACTTTCATCCTTTAAACCCCACACCCGGCAAATCTAGCGGCCGAATCTCAGCCAGCGATAGATGAGGCGCAGAATCATAGTGGTAACCGGCGCCCGCCGGACCTCTTCTTCGGCGAGCAGATCTACCGTGACCTTCTCACCGGCCCCGTAGCTGACTACCATTTCCCCCACTTTCTGCCCCTTCTCCAGGGGAAGCTCCAGCGGCATAAGCTCTATCTCTTTCTCATAGCCCTCTTCCGCACCCTGGGGTAAGAGCAGGCTCAGGCACCTTGCCGTAACCACACTGACTTCGGAGGGCGAGCCCTTGTCCACAGGTAAAACTTCAACCACGGCCCCTTTTTTGATCACCGGGACTCCTTTAAAATTGTTGAAACCGTAGTCCAGCAGGATGCGGGCGGCATCATAACGATCCTTCTCTGTTTCGGAGCCCATGACCACGGCGAGAAATCGGGTTTTCCCCCGCTGCGCCGTAGCGGAGATACTGTTCCCCGCCTCCTGAGTATAGCCGGTTTTCAGCCCATCGCAGTTGGCATAATCGTAGACCATGCGGTTGGTGTTGCTTAAGTAGACCTCCCCGGAGCGGATCTGATCTTTTAAGAAATGCTCATCCATCCAGATGGTAGCCCACTGGTGGATTTGCGGATATTCAAGCAGCGCCAGGCTCATGAGCATGACGTCGTAAGCACAGCTGTAGTGATCGGGATCGTGAAGCCCGTGGGGGTTGACGAAATGGCTCTCCACCAGCCCCAGGCAGCGCGCCTTCTCGTTCATCAGTTCGGCAAAGCCCTCCACTGATCCGGCCACATGTTCCGCCACCGCTACCGCGGCGTCATTGGCGGAGCCCACGGCCATCCCGATGACGAGGTTTTCCAGCGAGACCACATCGCCGTCGCTCAAAAATATCTCGGAACCTCCCATAGAGGAAGCCCGGGCGCTTATGGTCACCTGGTCCTCGAGCGAAATATTGCCGGCGTCCAGGTGCTCCATCACCAAAAGCAGGCTCATGATCTTGGTCAGGCTGGCCGGGTAGAGACGCTCCCGGCTGTTGTTCTCCCAGATGATCTTGCCGCTGTTTGTCTCCATGAGCAGAGCGGCCTCGGCCTTGATCTCGAACTCCGGTTCAGGCGGCGCCTCGTTTTGCGCCCCCGCGGCAAAGGGCAGGAAAAGAAAAGCAAAAGCTATCAGCAGCGGGATGACGGGCTTGAGCATTTTCACCGCTACAGTCCCCCTTCATTTTTTTACTATTTTCCCCAAGGAAATATAATTCATACCGATACTTAGTGAAATAAGGCGCCCGGCGCTAAATTCACTCAGTCCAGGAAGGGGGTGCCCTGCGCGAGCGGGGGCAGGCGCAGCCAGCGGGCGGCGGAGGCGCCCAGGTCGGCGAAGGTGGAGCGGGTGCCCAGGTTGCCGCCCCGGCGCAGGGAGGGGCTCCAGGCGATGAGGGGGACATGTTCACGGGTGTGATCGGTGCCCGGAAAGGTGGGGTCGCAGCCGTGGTCGGCGCTGATGAGCAGCAGATCATGGGGGCGGAGCAGGCTCAGGATGGTCCCCAGGTGAAGGTCGAATTGCTCCAGAGCGGCGGCAAAACCGCAGCTGTCGTTGCGGTGCCCGTAAAGGGTATCAAAGTCGCCGAAGGTAGCCCAGATGAGGCCGGCCTCAACCTCCCCGAGCAGGCTCGTCAGCGCGCCGGCGGTGGCTTCGTTGCCGCCGCCGGGCCTCGGCAAAGTGACCCCGCGGTGGTTGAAGACGTCGGCCACCTTGCCCACGACGGCTGAGGTCAGGCCCGCTCCGGCAGTCAGGTCGAGCAGGGTCTCCCCCGGCGGGTCGAGAGAGAAATCCTTGCGGCGGGGGGTCCTGGAAAAGGTGCCGGGCTCGCCGGTAAAGGGGCGGGCGATAACCCGGCCCACGGCGTGCTCGCCCTGGAGGATCTGTCTGGCCGCAGCGCACCAGCGGTAGAGCTCTTCAGGGGGAGTGATCGCCTCATGGGCGGCAATCTGGAAGACGCTGTCCGCCGAGGTATAGACAATGGGGCTTCCCGTCTCCAGGTGGCGCCGGCCCAGATCCTCGATAATCACCGTCCCCGAAGCGGCGATATTGCCCAGGACCGGTCGGCCCACGGCGCGCTCGAAGGCGCTGATCACCTGGGGGGGGAATCCCTGCGGGTAGAGGGGAAAGGGCTGCTCCAGGATGACGCCCGCCATCTCCCAGTGCCCGCTGGTAGTGTCCTTGCCCGCAGCCTGCGAGGCCATCCGCCCGTAGTAGCCGGCCCCGGGCAGCGCTGAAGAAGGGCGGCGAGCCTCGCCGCCTGCAGAGAGCGCCAAAATTTCATCCAGGCCCAGGCGCCGCAGATGAGGCAGTTTAAGCGGCCCCTCTTTTGAGATGACATGCAGCAGTGTGTTGGCGCCGGCATCGCCGTAAGCCGCGGCATCGGGAAGAGCCCCCACGCCGCCCCCGTCGATAATGGCGATAATTACCCGCCGC
>CAZQVX010000027.1:7984-10150 GCA_964596845.1 uncultured Syntrophomonadaceae bacterium
CATCAGGCGCGCGGGTGGGTTTTGTCATAGACTTCGCGGATTTTGCGCCGGGTGATCTGCGTGTAGATCTGGGTGGTGGAGATGTCGGAATGGCCCAGCATCTCCTGGACGGAGCGCAGGTCGGCGCCGTTTTCCAGAAGGTGGGTGGCAAAAGAATGGCGCAGCGTGTGCGGGGTGATCTCGCCGTTAATCCGGGACTGCTGCGCATATTTCTTCAATATTTTCCAGAAGCCCTGCCTGGTGAGGCGGCGCCCGTGATGGTTTAAAAAGAGCGCCTTCTCTTCGTTCTGTTTCAGTATCTTGGGGCGGCAGCTGCGCAGGTATTCCTGGACAAAATTTACGGAGACAGATCCGATGGGAACAATGCGCTCTTTCATGCCTTTGCCCCGGCAGCGCAGGTAGCCCACCTCGGGGCTGAAATCAGTCACATTGAGAGAGACAAGTTCAGAAACGCGGATCCCCGACGCATAGAGCAGCTCGAGCATGGCTTTATCCCGCAGGCCCGCCTGGCCGTCGTCCCGCGGCTGCTGCAACAGCCGGTCCACCTCTTTTGTGGTCAGAACGCGGGGCAGCTTCTTTTCGATGCGCGGCGCCTTGACCAGCTGAGCCGGATTGTCCTCCAGCAGATCCTCCTGCACAAGATAATTAAAATAAGAGCGGATCGAAGCCACATTGCGGGAGATCGTTGAAGGTGATCTGCCCGCATTTTTCAAGCTCAGGAGATAGCCGGTGATGTGGGAGCGATCCACATTTGCAAAGGCCTTTATCTTCTCCTTCTCCAGGAAAAGAAAGAACTTATGCAGATCACGCCTGTACGATTCCAGAGTGTTCCGGGCTAATCCCTTTTCTACAGAAAGATAATGGGAAAACTGCTCGAGCTGAGAATGCATTTAATCGGTTGCCCTCACTTATGAAAATTCTTCTACCTATTCCACAACTCTGGGACAAAACCCTTTTTTTTGAGAGCACTGGAAAAGTTCTCTTTCAGCTGACCGCTGAATTCAGCCCCCTCAGCAGATCGTCGGGACGAGCAATTTCAAAAATACCGGCGAAATATAGGTCTCAACCAGCACAGCCGCCGCCAGCAGCAGCCCGATGAGGAAAAAGGCCAGGGAATAAGGCCCCATGTGCTCCCTAAGGCTGCAGGGACGCTTCTCCAGATAACAGCGCAGGCGAAGCCAGGAGAAAGAAAACCCGGTGACGCTGCCGGCGATAAGCGCCGGGACGAGAATCAGATTGTGCGGCAGAAGAGAACCGGCGGCGAAAAGAGCGCCGCGCAGCGAAGCCCGCTGCACCAAAAAACCGACGGTAAAGCCCAGCGAAAAGCCGCGCAGCCCGATGAGCCCGCCGATGATGGGAAAGCCGAAAAGAAATATGCCGGCAAACCACACCAAAAACAGGTATTGAAAATTTATGATCATCGCCTGCCGTAAAACAACCGCCTGGTCCACACCCCCGGAGCCGCTGAGGCTCTCGATGAAGCTGCCGAAATAGCTGCTCAGCAGAAGATGCTGATCATCCCCCAGCCCCCGCAGCGCCAGCGCTCCGGCCAGCACACCGCCGGTAAACAGGGCGGTGATTAAAATATAAGTTCCCAGGTTCCCCCTAAAATATTCCTGAAGATCGCGCCGGACCTCGTCCAACTTTCCGCCTCCCCCCGCCGGACATTCGGTTATCTTTATGCGGAGGCGAAAGTCTTTATGCCGTCGGCACGGCGGCAAAGTGCAGGGCGATTATCGTTTTGGCATCGTTGATCTCACCCCGGCGGACCATCTGCTGCGCAGCAGTTAAATCGAGCCAGAGGGGCTCCAGCGCCTCGTCGACGTCGGGAGCCGGCGGCCCCTGGGTGACCCCTTCAGCCTTGAAGAGGTAAATTTTTTCATCGCAGAAGCCGGGCGAAGTATAAAACCAGGTCAGCTTCCTCCAACTGCCCCCCCGGCATCCCGTCTCTTCAGCCAGCTCCCGGCGGGCGCAGTCGAGCGGTTCTTCCCCCGGCTCCAGTTTGCCGGCGGGCACCTCCAGAAGGATCCCCGCGGCGGGGCGGCGGTACTGCCTCACCAGAAGCACGCGTTCGCGCTGATCCAGCACCAGGATGGCTACCGCGCCGGGATGCTCCACTATTTCCCGCAGTGCAGGATTGCCGGCGGGGGTCAGGACCCGGTCCTG
>CAZQVX010000027.1:10250-12493 GCA_964596845.1 uncultured Syntrophomonadaceae bacterium
GGCCGAGGCCGGCCTGCTCCACAATCTCCTGCAGCGGCGGCGCCCGGTGCAGCTGCAGCCGGTGTCGCAGCGCCAGCCCTTCCCGGCGGATCTGGCTCAAGCAGAGGCGCAGCCGTGGCGCCGTCATCTGCGGCAGCGCCAGCAGTGCCGGGGAAAGCGCAGCCACCTTAAGGGCGGTGAGGGTATGGTGGCTCACCCCGAAATGCCGCCGCCTCCGCTCGGCGAAAGAGATGCGCGGGATATATACGGGCGCCCCCCCCAGGGCGCTCACTCTGTTCACATGATCGCCCGTCTCCATCCCGCTGAAGCCCAGCCTGCTCGCCGTGCCGATACTGCCGGGCCCGGGCCCGAGAATGATGAAATCGGCCTCGAAAAGGCTGCGGCAGGCAGCCAGGGCCGAGTAGACATTGACCGTTTCAAGGGCCCCGCCGAAGGCATGTCCGCAGGTGACCGTACCGCAGAGCAGGCCCTTTTCCTGCAGCCGGGCGATATTTCGGCTGAAAGCTAGCGGCAGCGCCGTCCCGTCGGTCATGATATAGGCCACCCGGCAAGAGGGCCGGTAATGTTTGAGCACCGCCGCGGCGGGCAGAACCATGCTGTGCAGCTCCCCGATAAGCACGGGCGTCTCGGAAAGGCTCCGGAAGCGGGCCAGCTGCGGCCGGCAGCCGGCCGCCTCCTCTTCGCAGCTGAGCACACGCATCTGCCAGGGGCTGTAGCAGAGTTTCATGATATGGCCGCGGCCGTCAAAGCCCGGCAGCGGCCGGCTGAAATTGTGCATGACTATGTGAAAGCCTCCGCTGCCTAGCCCCAGGTGAAGCGCAGTAGTGTTGAGCAAAAGCTCGTCGCCGGGCTCCACCGGTCCGGTTAAAAAGTTATAATTGAGCGCGGGCTCTTCGGCGCCCTCTACAAACACCCGCAGTTCGCTCACCAGGCCCGAACCGGCTTTGACCTCGCCTGCTCTGCCCACCTGATAACGGATCACTGCTCACTAATCCCACCTTTGCTATTCTTCGCCGTCCTTGCGGGATTTTCCTCCAGTAAAGGAGGGGTATAACCCCCCGGGCCGGCTCGCCTCTACTGCAGAAGGCCTTCCCAGAAACGGCCCAGGCCATCCAGACGCCGCAACAAGGGGATATCCTCGATCACCCGGCTGAGGGAAAAATACTCGCAGAAAAGATGGACCGCCGCCCAGAAGAGAAGCAGCGCCCCCTGAAAAGAGAGGGGCAGGTAGAGGACGGCGGCGGCCCCCAGGGCCACTCCCAGCAGGTTGGCCCCGCAGTCGCCCAGCATAGCGCCGGCCCCCAGATCCAGGGGGGCCAGGGCCAGAGCCGCCGCCATGAGGGGCAGCAGCAGCTGCGCGGCGGCCTCAGGGGGGCGGGCCACCACTATGATGAGGATAGCGCCGCCGAAAAAAACTTTTAGCGCTCTGCCGGGGCGGCGATCGAAGAGGTTTATTCCGTTGGCGCTCAGCAGAAGCAGCGGCAGCGCCGCCAGGCGGCGCCAGACCGGAAAGGGCAGTGCGCCGGTGAAGATAAGGCCCACAAGCAGCGCCGTGATCACCTTGAGAAGCCCGGCTGTAAGCCGGCCCTGCTTTCCGGCGCCGAAATGGCCCCTGAAGCCGCTGGTGACGTCGCTGATCAGGTCGTCCCAAAGCCCAAAAAAGGCAAAGCCGGTAAAGAGAAAGAGCAGCGCCGCGGCGCCGGCAGAGGCGCCGCCGCTCCAGAGAGCCGCGCCTGCTGCGGGCAGAAAACCGAGCAGCAGCGCCGGGCCCAAAGCCGGAGAAACAGCCTTGCCCCGGTAATTATCCCCGGCCAGGCCGCTGCGCTCATAGAGATCCATCAAATGCCGCCCCAGCAGCGCGGTCCACAGCGGAGCCGCCAACAGGGCGAGCGCCTCGATTAAATTGAACAAAGCTAGCGGGCTCCTCCTTTCAGCAGACGATCCCGGCGCCGCCAGAGTTCGCGCAAAAGCGCGGCACACTGGCGCCCCCGGTGCCAAAAAGCAGCGGGGTCCCGGCCCCGTTCGCGGTGCGCCATCTCTGTGGGCACCTCCAGGACCGGGTAGCCTCCCTGCAGCAGATCCATGGTCAGGGCCACCTCCAGGCCGAATCCGCGCGGCGGAAAAGAAAGCTGCTTTAGCAGTTCGCGGCGAAATATTCGCTGCCCCGAAAGCGGTTCAGAGGCCGCCCAGCCGCAGGCGCGGCGGATGGACCAGGCCGCCAGCCTCTTCACCAGGCCGAAGCC
>CAZQVX010000028.1:0-5626 GCA_964596845.1 uncultured Syntrophomonadaceae bacterium
TGATGAGCATGATGAGAAGATCTACAGGCGCGAACTGGGGCGGCTGGAGCTGTCCCTAAAGAGCGCGCTGCAGGCGGGCCGGAACCGGATTATCGCCGCGCTGCACTATCCGCCTTTCAACCGGCAGGGCAGCCACAGCGGCTTTACCGAATTGCTGGAGCGCTGCGAGGTCAGGCACTGTGTATTCGGTCATATTCACGATGAAGGGCGGGAGAGGCTGTTTCAGGGCGAACGCGGCGGCGTGATCTATCGCTTTGTAGCCTGTGACGGTGTTGGCTTTGCACCCGTTGAGGTGATCCCCTAGTAGCGATACTCCGAGGCGATCTCCTTCCGGCCCAGAAGCCCCACAATGACACCGATAACAAAACCGCCGATATGAGCCCACCAGGCGATGGACTGCATGCCGGCTCCCTGTACGGAGGCGTTGATCAGCTGCAGGATGAACCAGAACCCCAAAAACACCACTGCCGGCAGGTGGACGAAGGTGATAAAAAACCCCAGGGGCAAAAGAGTCAGGATGCGTGATTGAGGGTAGAGGATAAAGTAAGCCCCCAGAATTCCGGCGATGGCGCCGCTGGCGCCCACAAGGGGGATGGCGGAGGCGGGGGCGCTGAAGACGTGGAAGAGCTGGCCGGCGGCGCCCATAAAGAGATAGAGCAGCAGATATTTCAGGTGGCCGAAATGGCCCTCGATGTTATCACCGAAAATCCAAAGGTAGAGCATATTGCCGATGAGGTGGAGCCAGCTTCCATGAAGGAAATTGGCTGTGGCCAGCGGGACGGCGGCGGCCATAAGGGCGGCGGAAGAAAACCCGGGTTTTAAAATGGCCGCCAGGCCGGCGGTCAGCTCCGCCGGGACGGTGCCGTATGTAAAAATAAAATTGTAGAGCTGTTCCGGTGGCAACATTTGCTGGTAGATAAATATGAGAACATTTAATACAATTATAGTGATGTTGACAGCCGGAAAGCGGTGGCGCGGCGCGCTGTCCCTGATGGGGATCATATGGCGTGGCTCCTTCCTCGATTAATTATATTATACCCTTTCGGGCTGTCAATGCCGCCGGAGCTACAACGGGATCAAATTAAAGTTTCGTACTTTTCGCACCATTTGTTTTTTAGCCTTTAGCGGCTATTATTTGGCAGGATTATCCCTGTTTAAAAGAGAATACCAGAGTGTTATGGATCGTCCAAATTCAAGCAAGGAGGTAAGCCAGTTTGAGCAGCGAAGGCGCGACCGCAGTTCAGCAACCGGAAATCGACTTAAGCGGGATCGATGATCTGCTGAAACCTTATCTGGGGAAAAAGGGCACGATTATCCCGGTTCTGCAAAGCCTGCAAGGCTATTACGGATATCTGCCCCGCCCGGCCCTGGAATACACCGCCGCCCGGATCAAGATTCCCCTGAGCAGGCTTTATGGAGTGGCCACTTTTTACGCTCAGTTCAAGATGACGCCCCGGGGCCGGAACATTATCAGGGTCTGCAAGGGGACAGCCTGCCATATTCAGGGCAGTTCCAAAGTGGCCGAACGGGTGGAAGAGATCCTGGGGATAAAGGGGGGCGAGACGACGCCCGACTTGCGGTTTACCCTGGAAGAGGTAGCCTGTATCGGGGCCTGCGCTCTGGCGCCGGTGATGACGATCAATGATCAGCCGCACGGCCGCCTGACCCCGGACCGGATTAAGGAAATTTTGGACAGTTACGAATAGCCAGCTGGAGGTGCTAAGGTGAAGCGCTTTATTGATCCCTGCTGTGAAAAATGCACGCATAGCAAAGAAGCACCCTGCAAGGATTTTGTAGAATGCTGTGTCAAGGGGCCGATCTGTCACGATGATGCCGCCTGCGCAGCGAAGAGAAAAGCGATTATGGAAAAGGTGGCCCTGAACGAGCACTTTGTAATCATTTAGAAGAAGAGTTATGCAAAGATTGAGGGAGGTTGGAGGATCTTGTACGAAAAACACCTGATGATCTGCGGGGCGACCGGATGCCTCTCCTCGGGCTCGGCCAAGGTGCAGCAGGCTTTGGAGGAGGAGCTGGCCAAAGGGGGCCTCAAAGAAAAATTTCGTCTCGTCATGTCCGGCTGCCCGGGTTTCTGTGAGGTGGGCCCCATTATGGTGGTCTATCCCGACGAGGTTTTTTACTGCCACCTGACGCCCGGGGATATCCCGGAGGTGGTGGAGAAGCATCTTCTTGGCGGAGAGGTTGTCGAGCGGCTGCTCTACAAGGGGCCCGACATGGAAGCCCCGGCGCGTTTTTACGAGACGATTCCTTTTTACCAGAAGCAGAAATTCAATGTTTTGCGCAACAGCGGGATTATCGACCCCGGGAATATTGATGAATATATCATGCGGGGCGGTTACCGGGCTCTTTCTCGTGCTCTGAAGATGGAGCCCATGGGCATCATTAACGAGGTGAAAAGATCAGGCCTGCGCGGTCGGGGCGGCGCCGGCTTCCCCACCGGGCTGAAGTGGGAATTCACTTACCGGGCCGCAGGCGATAAGAAATATATCGTTTGCAACGCTGACGAAGGCGACCCGGGGGCCTTTATGGACCGCAGTGTTCTCGAGGGCGATCCCCATGCCCTGCTAGAAGGAATGCTCATCGCCGCGCGGGCTATCGGCAGTGATGAGGGTTATATTTACTGCCGTGCTGAATATCCCCTGGCGATAAAGCGGCTCAAGCAGGCTATTGCTCAGGCCGAAGAATACGGGCTTGTGGGTGAAAATATCCTCGGCTACGGCTTTAACTTTCATTTCACCATCAAGGAAGGGGCGGGGGCTTTTGTCTGCGGTGAAGAGACGGCGCTCCTGGCTTCTATCGAGGGCAAGCGGGGGATGCCCCGGCCCCGGCCGCCGTTTCCGGCCAACGAGGGACTTTGGGCTAAACCCACTTGCATCAATAATGTGGAAAGTTTTGCTAATATCCCCCTCATCGTCCGCGAAGGCGGGGTGGACGAATACACCCTCATCGGCACTGAGAGCAGCAAGGGGACCAAGGTCTTCGCCCTGGCCGGTAAAATCCGCAACACCGGTCTCTGTGAGGTGCCTATGGGGATTACACTGCGCGAGATCATTTTCGATATCGGCGGCGGGATCAAGGGAGGCCGTGAGTTCAAGGCGGTGCAGGCCGGCGGCCCCTCGGGCGGTTGTATACCCACCGAGCAGCTGGATCTTCCGGTGGACTACGATTCATTGACCAAGGCCGGAGCGATCATGGGCTCGGGCGGCCTGGTGGTCATGGATGAGGGCACCTGCATGGTGGACCTGGCCCGCTATTTTTTGAGCTTTACTCAGAAAGAATCATGCGGCAAGTGTATCCCCTGTCGTGAGGGGACCAAGCGGATGCTGGAAATTCTAGAGAGAATTACCAGGGGCGAGGGCGAACCGGAAGATCTGGACCGGTTGAACGATCTCGCTCTAGTGATCAAGGACAGTGCCCTCTGCGGATTGGGACAGACCTGCCCCAACCCCGTTTTGAGCACCATCCGCTATTTCCGTCATGAATATGAGGAGCATATCAATGAAAAATTCTGCCGCGCCGGGGTCTGCAAGTCGCTGTTCGAATACACCATTGACCCCGAGCTATGCAATGGCTGCACGCGGTGCGCCCGGATCTGTCCCGTGGGGGCTATCAGCGGCGAGCGCAAAGAGCTTCACGTCATCGACCCCGCGCTCTGCACCCGCTGCGGCAGCTGCGTGGAGCGGTGCCGCCCGGAAGCAATAAAGATTACTCGCGTAAGGAGGGAAGCCGATGTCAGCCGTTAAATTAACCATAGACGGACGGCCGGTCGAAGTGGAGCCGGGAACGACCATTCTAGAAGCAGCCCGGCAGCTGGGGATTGACATCCCCACCTTTTGTCATGATCCCGAGCTGGCCCCGGCCGGCGCCTGCCGTATCTGCGTGGTAGAAGTAGAGCGGGCCCGCGCGCTGGTGGCCTCCTGCTGCGCCCCCGTGGCGCCGGATATGGTGGTACACACCGAATCCGAAAGGGTGGTGCAGTCGAGGACCGCCATTTTAAGGCTGATCCTGGCCAACCACCCCCTGGAGTGCATCACCTGCGAGAAGACGGGGCAGTGCAAGCTGCAGGATTACTGCTACCGCTACGGGATCTCGTCAAGTGATTTTGACGGCGAGGCCAAGGATCTGCCCCTGGATGACACCAACCCTTTCTATATCCGGGATATGAACAAGTGCATCCTCTGCGGCCGCTGCGTGGGCCGCTGTCAGGAGATCAACGGCGCCGGGGCCATCGATTTTATCGGCCGCGGGTTTAACACCATTGTGGGGCCGGCTTTCGGGGTACCCATAGAGGAGTCGAGCTGCGTTTTCTGCGGCATGTGCGTCGATGTCTGCCCCGTGGGGGCCCTTACGCCAAGGGCCGGTGTGGGCAAAGGACGGCCCTGGGAAGTGGAGAAGGTGAAGACGATCTGCCCTTACTGTGGTACCGGTTGCAGCGTCTACCTGCATGTGAAAGGCGGCCGCATCGTTGGGGCGAGCCCTGATTTTGAGGGACCCGCCAACCTGGGACACCTTTGTTCCAAGGGGCGCTTCGGCTGGGATTTTGTGCAGAGTGAAGAACGGCTCACCAGGCCGCTGATCAAAAAAGAGGGCGTCTTTGTGGAGGCTTCCTGGGAGGAAGCGCTGGACCTGGTCGCTGACAAGTTGCGCGGCCTGATCGACCGCTACGGTGCAGACACCCTGATGGGGCTCAGCTCGGCCAAGACGAGCAATGAAGACAACTACCTGTTCCAGAAATTCATGCGCAGCCTCGGTACGAACAATATCGATCACTGCGCCCGCCTCTGACACTCCCCTACCGTGGCCGGTCTGGCCACAGCATTCGGAAGCGGCGCAATGACGAACAGCATCGGTGAGATTGCCGGAGCCGGGGCAATATTGATTATCGGCTCCAACACTTCAGAGACGCATCCGGTGATCGGCTACCGGGTTCGCGAAGCCGTGCGCAAGGGGGCCGCCCTCGTTGTGGCCGACCCGCGGGTCACGGAGATGGCCCGGCTGGCTGATTACCATCTGCGGCTCAGGCCGGGTACAGATGTAGCTCTGCTGAATGGGCTCATGCATATCATTATCACAGAAGACTTGCTTGATGTTGACTTTGTCGACAAGCGCACCGAGGGCTTCAAGGAGCTCAAAGAGAAGGTGGCTGAATACACCCCTGATCGCGTCTCGGATATAACCGGGGTGGCGGTAAGCGATCTGCGCGCCGCTGCACGGGCTTACGCTACGGCGGAATGCGCAACCATTCTCTACACCATGGGGATTACCCAGCACACTTCGGGGACGGACAACGTCCTCTCAGTGGCCAACCTGGCCATGCTTACCGGTAACCTGGGCAAGCCTTCTACGGGAGTGAACCCGCTGCGCGGCCAGAACAACGTTCAGGGAGCCTGCGATATGGGCGCTCTGCCCGTCTTCTATCCCGCCTATCAGAAGGTGGTTGACCCGCAGATTCGGGATAAATTTGAGAAGTCCTGGGGGATACCGCTGAGCGACAAACCGGGCCTGGCGGTGACGAAAGCCATGGATGCCGCCTATAGCGGCAAAATCAAGGGCATGCTCATCATGGGTGAGAACCCCATCTTGAGCGATCCCAACGCCAATCATGCCG
>CAZQVX010000028.1:5726-12185 GCA_964596845.1 uncultured Syntrophomonadaceae bacterium
ATGCTCATCATGGGTGAGAACCCCATCTTGAGCGATCCCAACGCCAATCATGCCGCCGGGGCTCTGGAAAGACTTGAATTTTTGGTGGTGCAGGATATCTTCATGACGGAGACAGCGGCTTATGCCCATGTAATCCTGCCGGCGGCCGCTTATGCCGAGCAGCTGGGCACCTATACGAATACCGAGCGGCGGGTGCAGCTGAGCTGCCCGGCGGTGCCCCCGCCGGGCGAGGCGCGGGCTGACTGGGAGATCCTCACCGATCTGGCCAACCGCTTCGGATTCGGCTGGAGCTATGGCGGCGCCGGCGAAATCTTCGACGAGATGGCTGCGCTGACACCCAGCTATGCCGGAATGAGCTATGCCCGGCTGGCCGAAGAAAAATCGCTGCAGTGGCCCTGTCCGAACAGCGAGCACCCGGGGACCCCCTACCTGCACGTGGGCAAGTTCTCTCGCGGGCTGGGGCAGTTCACCCCGGTGGATTACAGGCCGCCGGCGGAGCTGCCTGACGGGGATTATCCCTTTATCCTCTCTACCGGGCGGCACCTGTTCCATTATCATACGGGGACGATGAGCCGCCGCTCCGTACCGCTGGAGGAGCACCGCCCTGAGGAGCTCGTGGAGATCCATCCCGACGATGCTGCCCGGCTGGGCCTGGCGGAAGGCGATCTGGCCCGGCTCAATTCGCGCCGCGGCGAGATTACCGCCAGGGTGACTCTGACCGACAGGGTTAAGCCCGGGCATGTCTTCATGACTTTCCACTACCATGAGGCGGCGGCGAACCTGCTGACGAACGATGCGCTCTGCCCCGTGGCGGGCATTCCCGAGTATAAGGTCTGCGCAATCAATGTGAGAAAAGCCGGCTGAGAAGGGCTGAATACTGTTTAGGAAAGCGCCTCCACCTGGAAAGGTGGAGGCGCTGCTGATAGAGCGGCTAAACTGTGAAAAACATTGCCGGAAGAGTTACGATATGTAAATAACAAAAATCTGGAGGTTGCTCCGAAATGACAAAAATTACGGTAGATCCCGGCATCTGCGGTTTTAAGACAATCATTGTAGTAGAAAGCTCCGATAAACAGAGGGCCGCGGTAACAGCCGAATCGCCGTGTCCGGCTGTTATGCAGCTTGTTGAGTCACTGGATACATTGGACAGCTATAATGAGATATTTAAGAAATTTGGGGAATCGGAGGTATTCAAATCGGCAAAGGCAAGCTGCAAACATGCGGCATGCCCCGTACCTACCGCCATTCTTAAGGGGCTGGAGGTGGAATGCGGCCTGGCGCTGCCGGGGGATGTGAGTATCAACATTGAAAAGAAATAGGGAAAAGCTGTTTGGGCTGCTCCCATGGCAGTTTGCTGCGCCCCGTCACAAGGCGGGGTTTTTTATTGACATTTATGAAATAAAAGGTTAATATATTTATGATACTAAAACGATATCATAAATAAAGGAGCTGGTTTGGATGTCGGAGGATTTTAAATCGGGCCGGGAGAGGCAGCATGATGAGGAAATCATGCCCAGGGCAACAAAGGGCATGCCGGTGCTGCTGCTGAACATTGTGCTGATGATCGCTGCGGTGCTGCTTTTTATCTTAGGGATCAAGGCGGTTATGGACCTGACCGGCACTGTCGGGATAATTCTTATCATTGCAAGTTCCCTATACTTTTTTATCATCGGACCCATCATCTTCGCAGGGCTGAAGGTGCTTAAACCCAATGAAGCCCTGGTGCTGACCCTCTTCGGGAGCTATTATGGGACGCTCAGGGGCGAAGGCTTTTTCTTTGTTCACCCCTTTACCACCGCAGTTAATCCTTCTTCTCCAGCCGCATCCTCGGGGATCGTTTCCCTGGCGCAGGCCTCCGTCGATAAGGATAAAACCCAGGCTGCCAACATAGCCTTTCTCAACAAAAAGATATCGCTTAAGGCGATGACTCTGAACAACGACAAACAGAAGATCAATGACCGGCTGGGTAACCCCATCATTATCGGGATTGTAGTCATCTGGAAAGTAGTAAACACAGCCAAGGCGGTTTTCAATGTAGATAATTTTACCGAATTTTTATCGATCCAGTGCGATTCGGCGCTGCGGAACATAGTGCGGCTTTATCCCTATGATGTCTCCGATGTAACGGACGAGAACAACGAGAAATCCCTGCGCGGCAGCAGTCAGGAAGTGGCGGAAAAATTGAGGGAGGAGATCCAGTCAAAGGTGGAGATCGCCGGGCTGGAGATCACGGAAGCGCGAATTACGCATCTTTCTTACGCTCCAGAAATTGCCGCGGCCATGCTCCAGCGGCAGCAGGCTTCGGCAATCATTGACGCCAGGCAGATGATTGTAGAGGGAGCGGTGAGCATGGTGGAGATGGCGCTGACGAAGCTCAATGAAAACGACATCGTGCAGCTGGATGAAGAGCGCAAGGCGGCCATGGTCAGCAATCTTCTGGTGATCCTTTGCGGCAACCGGGATGCCCAGCCGGTGGTCAACAGCGGATCCCTCTATTGAGGCTGGTAATAAGAAAAAAGGGACATTGAGATAATGGCGAATAAGGACAATGAAAAGAAGCAGCTCTTGCTGCGGATATCTGCGTCCCTTTGGCGAGATCTGGCGGCCTGGGCGGAGGACGATTTTCGTTCCATTAACGGGCAGATCGAATATCTCTTGACTGAGTGTGTAAAACAGCGTAAAAAGGGTAAACGATAGGAGTTCGCCGGTCATCATTGATGAAATGGAGGTGGGACAGATGGCTTTCGAGGATGTCCTCGATCTGCTGCTGAAGTTATGGCCCCTGCTGCTGCTGCAGCTTGCTCTGATGGTCTGGGCGCTGGTGGACCTGTTGCGCCGCCGCAGCACGCGCAGCCTTTCTATGGCTGTTTGGATTGTGCTTATTGTCCTGGTCAACTTTTTCGGCCCTATTGCATACTTCCTTTTCGGGAGGGCGGAGCAGTGAAGGCTGTTGAGATCCGGGAGTTGAGCAAAAGTTATCAAAGGCAACGGGCTTTGCAGGGGATCTCGCTGGAGGCGCCCATGGGTGCGATCTACGGCTTTCTGGGGCCCAATGGCGCTGGAAAGACCACGGCGATCAAGATCCTGATGGGGCTGCTTAAACCCTCCGGCGGAACCGCCGCCCTGTTGGGGGAAGAAGTGAACCCCGGGCTTTCAAACGCCTTGAAGAAAAAAGTGGGCTATCTGCCTGAAGAGCCCGCCTTTCCGGAAGCCCTCACCGGCCGCGAGGTGCTCGAGTTCGTGCGGGCGGTAAACGGCATCCCGCCGGGGGAGGGGCAGGCTCGCATCGATGAGACCTTGAGCCGCTTTGACCTGGCGGCGGCGGCAAACCGCCGCGTGGCCGGTTATTCCCGCGGGATGAAACAGCGCCTGGGGCTGGCCTGCGTGCTGCTGCCGCAGCCTGAACTTTTCATTCTTGACGAACCTGTTTCCGCCCTGGATCCGGTGGGGCGCCTGGAGATCCTGGAGCTGCTAGCCTCGCTGCGCGGCAAGGCCACCGTCTTTTTCTCCAGCCATGTGCTGGCCGATGTGGAACGGGTTTGTGATCACGTGGCGGTGCTCTACCAGGGAAGACTTCTGCTGCAGTCATCTCTGAACAGCCTGCTTGAACGCTACCGCCTGCCCCGCTACCGGATCACCTTTCGCCGGGCGGCGCCGGAGGGGCTGACCGGCGAACTGAGCCGCCGCCCCTGGGCCCACAAAGTTGAAGACTATCCCGGCGGGATCGCTGTCGAGGCGGCTTCGGAGGACCTGGCGCAGATGGAGGAGGAGCTGCTGCCCCTTCTGGCGGGCTCCGGTGCGGTGGTCACCTCTTACGAGCGGCAGCACGAAGATCTGGAGATGATCTTTTTGAAGCTGCTCCGCGAAGCAGGCTATCGTGAAAATAAGGGGGGGAGCGCCGGTGAAAACACTTCTAACTAAGGATATCCGGCAGCTCTGGCGGACTTTCCGCCTGCCGGCGCTGCTGCTTTCGGGGCTTTTCTTCGCTATTCTGGATCCCATCGGGGCGAAATATATGCCGCAGATTATGGAGCGACTCATGAGCGGGTCGGAAGGGATCACCATCATTATGCCGGAGATGGGCCCGGCCGATGCGCTGATAAGCTACTTCGGCAATCTGGGGCAGATCGGCGCTTTTATCGTTATCCTGACGGCGATGGGCGCTGTGGCCAACGAGCGGGAGCGGGGGATCAGCGCCTGGGTGCTCACCCGGCCGGTGAGCCGCTTGTCCTACTTATGGTCCAAATTTGCCGTTTACTCTGCCGGGATTCTGCTGACGGTAGCGTCAGGGACGCTCCTGGCAGCGCTTTATACCACGTCGCTGATGGGTGCTCCGCCGCCTGGCCCCACGTTCTGGGGCGCAGTTTTCATGGTTCTTTACCTGGAGCTGATCCTGGCGATCACGCTGGGCGCCTCGGCGTTTCTGCGCGGCCAGATCGCGGCGGGCGGGGCCTCCTTTGCCTTTCTCATGCTGCTCTGGCTGCCGCAGCTCTTTCTTGATCAGACCGCTGCGGGGAAATACATGCCCTACCGTCTTAGCTCCCTTGTTGGAGGTCTGCTGAAAGGTAGCGCCGTCCCGGCGGATTTTCTGCCCGCGCTGCCGGCCGCACTTTTAGTGGCTGCTGTTATCCTGACGGCAGCTGCGTTTACTTTTCGCCGGGCTGAACTTTAAGGTTATATAGTGCATTGTACCCCTCTATCCCAACCCGAAGGGAGCATCCCCCGGTCGGCATTTTGCAGGAGCGGGGAAAGAGGTTGTCGAATAAGTATCCTGGATAGAAGAAATAAGGAAGATAAACTCTTTGCGGGATGATAAGTTGAGCAGTAACGCCGATCGTTTTTTAGATGCCTATTGCCGGATTGAACAGGCTTTGCGCAAAATGGTGGCGTCGGATCACTATTTAAAGTTTTTTGAAATGGTGAAAGGGGCCGCCCGGACTGAACCGCTGGTCAGGCAGTACCGGGTCGATCTGCTGGAAATGGGTGAACTGCGCAACGCTATTGTTCATAATCGCGCTGATGGGCGGATTATCGCCGAGCCTGACGATGAGGCGGTAGCAACCATCGAGCGGATTGCCGCGCATCTGTCGGAACCGCCCCGGGTGCTGCCGCTATTTAAAAAGAAGGTTATTACGGTGGACTACCGCGATCCCATCGGCAGGGCAGTAAAACTGTTATATGGTCATTCATATTCCCAACTTCCGGTAACAGACAGCGGTCTTACCGCGGCGCTTCTGACCACCAACACAATTACCCGCTGGTTGGGGACTGCTCCTGAACAGCGGATCTCCTTGCAAGATACTGCTGTTGGCGAGGTTCTTGAATATACGGAACACAGTGACAACTTCGAGTTTGTAGGCGCCGGGACCACATTATTTGAAATCCAGGATATTTTCTATTGCTACTATCAGCGCGGTAAAAGGCTTGATGCAATTCTTATCACTTATGGCGGTAACCCGGCAGAGGAGCTTTTGGGGATCATTACCCTGCGCGACTTGCCCCTGGTGCAGAAAGAGCTGGCTTAAAATTGATGGGAGGGATTCAGTGCTCAAGGTTAACCGCCACGGCGAGATTGTTCAGATAATGATGGGGCGGGAAGTCGGGGGATCTGTGCTCTACTGGACCGCCGCTTACCTGATAGACGGCTTGCTTATCGATACCGGATGCGCTCATACCGCGGGGGAACTGATCCGCTTTCTTAAAGAGCAGAAAGTGGGTCAGGTGGTAAATACACATCACCATGAAGATCATGTCGGGGCGAACTCGCTCATCCAGCGAGAGCTGGGCCTGGAAATATACGCCAATCCGCAGGCTATTTCGCTGATCAACAAACAGCTGCCGCTGCGTGAATACCAGGAGGTGGTCTGGGGCTACCCGGAACCAACCACGGTGCTGCCTCTGCCCGCGAAAGTTCGCACGAATCGCTATATATTTGATGTTATTGAAACGCCGGGGCACTCCCCCGACCACATAGCCCTTCTTGAGGCTGAAGAGGGCTGGTGCTTTACCGGCGATCTCTTCGTCTCCGAGGATCTCAAGATGCTTCGGGCTGACGAGGACATTAACGGGATCGTTGATTCCCTGAAACGGCTGCAAAGCCTGCCCTTGGAAAGCCTGGTCCTCTATACCGCCATCGGCCGGGTTTTTCCCGACGGCAAGAGGGCCATCCGCAATTTTCTCGATTACCTGCAGGAGATGCGCAGCAAGGTGGCCGGGCTGGCCGGTGAATCCTTGAGCGCGCCTGAAATCCGTGATGGTATTTTCGGACGCGAGACCCGGTTGGCGGCGCTGACGGGAGATCATTTTTCCACGCTGAACCTTGTTGAACAGCTCATGCCCATAAAATAGAGCGAGGCGGAAGACCCTGCCGGGTTTCCCGCCCGCACCAAGACCGTTCATACTTTTTTCGTGTTGCATAGAGAGGCTTCGCCTTCAGGATGAGATCCTTCGGGCTTCGCC
>CAZQVX010000029.1:0-3965 GCA_964596845.1 uncultured Syntrophomonadaceae bacterium
ACCACTACCGGCAAAAGGGGCGCAAAGTACTCCTCGTGGCGGGGGATACCTTCCGGGCTGCCGCCATCGATCAGCTCCAAATTTGGGCCGAAAGGGCCGGGGCGGCGCTCATCAAGCAGCAGCCGGGCACCGATCCTTCGGCAGTCTTCTATGACGCCCTTCAGGCCGCCCGGGCGCGGCAGATTGATGTGGTTATCGGCGATACCGCCGGGCGGCTGCATACCCGGGTTAACCTCATGGAGGAGCTGAAAAAGATCAACCGCGTCATCGACCGCGTCCAGCCCGGCGCGCCGCACCGCGTGCTCCTCGTTATCGACGCCACCACAGGCCATAACGGCATTGCCCAGGCGCTCCACTTCAACGAAGCGGTGCCTGTAACGGGCCTGGTGCTCACCAAGCTCGACGGGACCGCCCGCGGCGGCATTGTCGTCGGTATCCAGGACAGCCTCAAGGTGCCCGTCTGCTACGTAGGGATGGGTGAGAAACTAGACGACCTGCTCCCCTTCGACGCAGCCGACTTCGCCCGCGCCCTGCTGGCGTAAGAGCGGTCCGGATCGTGTCAACCCATATACCCATATAAGAATCTTACCCAATGCGGGGATTTGCTTTTTCCCTTTTACTCTGCTACACTTATAACTGTAAAGGGTTAAACCTTTACGGTGAAAGTTATGCTCGATAAACTGAACCGGATCAATGTGCTCTATGATATTTACGGCTGCCTGCTGACGGCGCGTCAGCAAGAGGTGCTGCAGCTCTATTTCAGCGACAACTATTCCCTGGGAGAGATTGCCGCCGCATATGGGATCAGCAGGCAGGCGGTCCATGATCTCATCCGGCGGGCGCTGAGTTCTGTCGAGGGCTTTGAAGAGAAACTGGGCCTTTATGCCCGTTTTTGTTTTCAGCAGAAGCTGCTGCAGGAGGCGGCACGCATTCTGCAGCAGAAACTGAGCCCCGGGGAGAAAAAGCGGCTGCAGGAAATAATAGATGAACTGCGGCAGAAAAATGAGCAGTAAGCAACAGGAGAAAAGTTATGTTTGCCAACCTGGCTGAGAAACTGCAGAATACGCTGCGCAAGCTGCGGGGCAAGGGGAAGCTCAGTGAAAAAGATGTGGACCAGGCCCTGCGGGAGATCCGCCTGGCCTTGCTTGAGGCCGATGTTAATTTCAAGGTTGTGAAAGATTTTGTCGGCGGCATCAGGGAGCGGGCTGTCGGCGAAGAGGTCCGGCAGAGCCTCACCCCGGGCCAGCAGGTGGTCAAGATCGTCCACGACGAGCTCACTGCTTTAATGGGCCGCGAGCAGAGCAAGATCAATACGGCGGGTTCTCCGGCGGTGCTCATGCTGGCCGGACTGCAGGGCTCCGGTAAGACTACCACTGCAGTGAAGCTGGCCCTGAATCTGAAGCGCAGCGGCCATAATCCCCTCCTGGCGGCGGCCGATACTTACCGCCCCGGAGCGCCCGAGCAGTTGCAGGTGCTTGCCGAATCTGCGGGGCTGCCCTGTTTCAGGAAGGATCAGGTTGCCCCGGTGGTGATCTGCCGCGAGGCGGTGCGTTTTGCCGCGCGCGAGGGGCGTGATCCGGTGATTTTGGATACCGCCGGCAGGCTTCATCTCGATGCGGCGATGATGGATGAGCTGAAAGAGATCAAGGCGCAGCTCAAACCGGTGGAGCTGCTCCTGGTGGTCGATGCTATGACCGGCCAGGATGCGGTGAATGCCGCCGCCGCTTTTCACGAAGCCCTGGGATTGACGGGGGTCATCCTCACCAAGCTTGACGGCGACACCCGCGGGGGGGCCGCCCTCTCAGTGCGGGCGGTGACGGGATGCCCCATCAAGTTTGCCGGAGTCGGCGAAAAAACCGATGCCCTGGAGCCCTTTCATCCCGAGAGAATGGCCTCGCGCATTCTGGGGATGGGCGATGTGCTCTCCCTCATTGAGAAAGCCGAAGCCGGCTTTGATGAAAAGAAGGCTAAAGAGCTGGAGCAGAAGCTGCGCCGCCAGGAATTCACCCTGGATGATTTCCGGGAGCAGCTGCAGCAGATGCGCAAGATCGGATCTCTGGAGGAAATCATGGCCATGCTGCCGGCAGCCCAGCTGCCCAAAGAGATGCGTAATTTATCCGTTGATGAAAAGCAGTTTCAGCGCATCGATGCGGTGATCACCTCCATGACTCCGGAAGAGCGCCGTCAGCCCTCCATCATCAATAGCTCCCGGCGGCGCCGCATTGCCGGGGGCAGCGGAACCACGGTTCAGGATGTGAACCGGCTGCTGACCCAGTTTTCCCAGATGCAGCGGATGTTCAAACAGATGGGCGGCGCGGGGAAGAAAGGGCTTAAAGGGATCAAGAAAGGAAGAAGGGGTTTCCCCTTTTCTAAATAGCAGCACATGTAATTGTTTGTCCAGGTTTGTTTAATGCAGCGGAGGTGATAAAATGGCAGTGCGCATCAGATTGAAAAGAATGGGCGCGAAGAAAAAACCCTTTTACCGCATCGTGGTCGCCGATTCCCGCTTTCCCCGGGACGGCAGGTTTATCGAGGAGATCGGTTATTACAATCCTACCACGAAGCCCTCAACTTATGAGGTGGACCGGGAAAAGGCGGAGTTGTGGCTTTCGCGGGGCGCCAGGCCTTCTGATACGGTCAGGCTGATCTTTGAAAAAGCCGGCTTGTAAAAGTAGCAACCTAAGGTGGGGTTTTCATGAAACAGCTTTTGGAGCATATTGCCAGGGCGCTCGTTGACGATCCCGACGGTGTGGAGGTGCGCCTGCTCGAGGATGAGCGGGTGACCACGCTGGAACTGCGGGTCTCTCCCGACGACATGGGTAAGGTCATCGGACGCCAGGGCAGGATCGTGAAAGCAATCCGCACCGTGGTCAATGCAGCTGCGGTAAAAGAGAATAAACGGGTGCTGGTGGAAGTGGTTCCGTGAGCCGTCCCCCGGGCCCGACCGGCGCCGGTGTTGCTGTAGGCCGGGTCCTGTCGCCTTACGGCATCGCGGGCTTGCTGAAGGTGCTTCCCTTAACCGATTTTCCTGAGCGCTGCACCGACCTCAAAGAAGTAACCTGCGAACTTGGCGGCGCCGGGCGTATCTGTGTTGTGGAGAGGGCGGCTCTTTACGGTCGGTTTTGGCTGATCAAATTTGCCGGCATCGACACCCGGGAGAAGGCGGCAGCCTTGAGCGGGGCCTATATGTTGATCTCCCCCGGGGAGAGGGCGGCCCTGCCTGCCGGAAGTTATTACTATGACCAGCTAATCGGCTTGAAGGTGTATAATACGGCTGGGGAGTGCCTGGGGCAGCTAAAAGATGTTGTCCCGGGCGCGGCCCATGATCTTTATCTCATTCACGGGATGAAGCCTGAAGAGAAGGAATTTCTCCTGCCGGCGGTGAAAGCCTTTGTTCTGGAGATCGACCTCGGCGAGGGCAGGATCATTGCCGAGCCGCCGGCGGGGTTGATGGATCTGGAGCGGTAAAAATGAGAATTGAGATCTTGACCATATTTCCCGGGATGCTGCAGGGATTTTTCAGCGAGAGCATGATCAAAAGAGCAGCTGACCGGGGGCTGGTAGAGATAGAGCTTATTGATCTGCGCTTATTTGCTGCAGGACGGCACCGCCAGGTTGACGATTCGCCTTACGGCGGCGGCAGCGGGATGATCCTCAAGCCGGAGCCCCTTTTCAAGGCGGTGGAGACGCTGCAGGCACGCGGCGAGAAGAGGGCCCGGGTGATTCTGCTCACTCCGCAGGGGCGCACCTTCAGCCAGGCGATTGCCCGGGAGCTCTCCGGAGAAGAACGGCTCCTTATCATCTGCAGCCGATACGAGGGCGTTGATGAGAGGGTCAGAGAGACCCTGGCGGACGATGAAATATCTATCGGTGACTACATCCTCACCGGGGGTGAAGCGGCGGCGGCGGTTGTAGTTGACAGCGTGGTCCGGCTGCTGCCGGGATTTTTAGGGGAGGCGAGCGTG
>CAZQVX010000029.1:4065-12038 GCA_964596845.1 uncultured Syntrophomonadaceae bacterium
TAAAGGTAAACAGATGTCAGGAGGCGCTACAGACGATGGATCTGATCAAAGAAGTTGAAAGAGAGCACCTTAAAGAAGATATCCCCGCCTTTGGCCCCGGGGATACGGTGCGGGTACATGTAAGGGTGGTAGAAGGAGCGCGGGAGCGGACCCAGGTTTTTGAAGGGGTGGTGCTGCGTCGGCAGGGCCGGGGTTTGAGAGAAACCTTTACGGTTCGCCGCGTCACCTACGGGATCGGGGTGGAGCGGGTTTTTCCCGTTCATTCACCGTCGATCAGCCGCATTGAGGTAGTTAAGCGGGGCCGGGTGCGCCGCGCCAGGCTCTACTATTTGCGCAAGAGGACCGGCCGGGCGGCGCGGATCCGGGAGATCCGCCAGACCCGCTAAAGGAGGGATCGCGGCAGCGCATGAGTTTATCAAAAGAGATCTGGGAATGGATTCGCGCCCTTGCCGTGGCGGTTGTTTTGGCTCTGCTCATCCGCTCCTTTATATTTCAAGTGTTTGTGGTTGAGGGTGGATCAATGCATCCCACGCTGGAGAATTTTGACCGGCTGGTCGTAGATAAGATCTCCTACCGCTTCCATGAGCCGGATCATGGTGATATTGTTGTTTTTGACAGCCGCACCGGGAAAGATTTTGTCAAGCGGGTCATCGGCGTAGGCGGTGATTCCATCGAGATTAACGCCGGTCAGGTTTACCGCAACGGCGACCTTCTGGAAGAGCCTTATCTGATGGGGCAGACTGATTACCAGGATTACGGCCCTATTGAGATCCCCCCGGACTACTTTTTTTTAATGGGGGATTTTCGCCGGAACAGTATGGACAGCCGGGATCCGCGGATCGGACTGGTCTCCGTGGAGCGGATCCGGGGGCGGGCCTGCCTGGTTTTCTGGCCGCCCGGGGAAGCGAAGATGCTCGGCAGCAAGGCAGCGGCAAATTGAGGGATACGCAGTGGTATCCCGGGACTATGGCCCGTGCTCTCCGCCGCCTTGAAGAAGACCTGGGGCTGGTGGACCTTGTTTGTGAGCTCCTTGATGCGCGGGCTCCGGCGAGCAGCCGCAACCCCGAACTGTCGCGGCTGTGTAAAAATAAACGGAAGTTGATCTTGCTCCATAAAGCCGACCGGGGAGAGAATGAAACAAACTCCCGGTGGCTTTTTTATTTCAAGGAGGGCGGTCTTCAGGCGATGCCCTCAAGTGTGCACCTGCCCCGGACGATGGGCTCTTTTTTAAACTACATTAAAGCAGGGGAGCGGCAGCTGCGCAGCAGTCGCTTCAAAAGGCCCCTGCGGCTGGTCATCGTGGGTATCCCCAACGTGGGCAAATCAACCCTGATCAATTACCTGGCCGGCCGGGCGGCCGCCCGGACCGGTGACAGCCCCGGTATCACCAGGGGACGGCAGTGGATCAGGCTCATGCCCTGGGTGGAGCTGCTCGACACGCCGGGAGTCTTGCCGCCGCTTTTGCTGCAGGAGACGATTTTTCCGCTGGCGGCCATCGGGGCGCTGCCCGCCGGCAGGACCGACCCCCAGCAGACTGTGCTCTGGCTGCTCCGCCTCTGCCTGGAGCGGGGCCGGGCCGGGCAGCTGCAGGATCGCTACCCCGGGCTGCACAAGGCCGCCCCCGGAGAGATGCTGGAGCAGATTGGGGCTATGCGGGGATGCCTTCTTCCGGGGGGGGAGATCGATCTCGGCCGCACTGCGGCGCTGGTGCTGCGCGATTACCAGGCGGGGGATTTGGGTCGTCTTTCTTTGGAAGAACCGCCGCTTTAGCGGGTAGGGTGTCGGGGTACCGGGGTGCTTGCGTTACTTAACTCCAACGCACCGGCGCCGGGGCAACTGAAAGGCCTGGGGGAGGAGAATCGAATGTCTTTTGCCGGGATGACTCTTGACGAGTTGGCAGCATACCTGGACAGCCGGGAAAGACTGAGCAAAACCGAGGCGGCGCTGCTGCAAGGCGACCGTCGGCGCGGCGCCCGCCTTTTGCTGGAGCGCTACCGGCGCCGCGAAGAGAGCCGGCTCAGGGAAGATGACCGCTTACAGAGAATGCTTCGCGAAGAGAGCTATTTTTGGCGGCAGGGGATACGCCATATTGCCGGGGTGGATGAGGCCGGCCGGGGCCCTCTGGCCGGGCCGGTTGTGGCTGCGGCAGTGATTCTGCCGCCGGGAACAGTGATCCGCTACCTTAATGATTCCAAACAGCTTACCGCCGCCCGGCGGGAAGAACTTTATCCCCAGATTGTGAGAGCTGCACAGGGCTGGGCTGTGGGGATCTGCTCACCTGCAGAGATTGACCGGCTGAACATTTACGGGGCGGCGATGCAGGCCATGCGCGCGGCCCTTTTCGACCTGCCCCTGGAGCCCCAAATGGTCCTGGTGGACGGTTTTCCCATTCGCTATCTCAAACTGCCCCAAAAAGCGATCCCGGGCGGCGATGCCCTCTCGCTCTCCATCGCCGCCGCCTCCGTGGTGGCCAAAGTGACCAGAGACCGGATCATGCTGGATTTACATAAACGCTATCCTGACTACGGCTTCGACATGAACAAAGGTTACGCCACCCGGGAGCACCGCCTGGCCCTGGCCCGCTGCGGGCCCTGCCCCGAGCACCGCCGTTCCTTTCACTGCGGCGCAGCGGAGGAAAAGCCCTTTTGACCCGGCAGCGGCAGCAGGTGGGTCATGCGGGGGAGACAGCGGCCTGCAGCTACCTGCGGCGTCGGGGCTACCGGATTACCGAAACGAATTTTCGCTGCCCCTATGGTGAAATTGATCTCATCGCTTTTCAAGGCGGCCTCCTCGTTTTCGTCGAAGTGCGCACCCGCACCGGCAGTTCTTTCGGTACTCCGGCGGAATCAATTACCGGAGAGAAGATAAAGCATCTGAAAAAAACCGCCCACTACTATATGCAATCGCACTACGGCCGGGAGCTCGCCTGCCGTTTCGATCTCATTGCGGTGCTGTTGGAGCGGGGGAGCATGGCGCTCGCCAACCTGCGTCATTACCGGAACATTGTAGAATAATGTTATATGGAATTAACCTTTATTACCATCTGCACGAGAAAGGCTAAAAATAATAAGATGTTAACATAATGTTATCTGATCTTAACAATGATCATGGTGCAGCCTGGATAAGCCTGTTTGTCAGGCTTATTTTTTTAACCTATAATCAGACTTAACATAACGCCGAATGGAAACTACGGGGAAACCAGGTTCAGGGGTGAACCGCAGTAAGCGGGGGGGTTACTCCCGTCCCCAACCCGTCAGCTAACCCCGGAGGCGGCAAAGAGGAGGTATGCATTACTTAATGTTTAGACCATTCAGAACAGTCGTTCTTGCGGTGCTGGTTTTTCTGCTCTTCGGCGCAGGGGCAGCTGAGGCGGCGCTGAATCACACCGTAGCGTCGGGAGAGACAGTATGGCTCATCTCCCAAAAATACGGGTCCACCGTAGCCGCAGTCGCCGGAGCCAACAATCTGGCCAATCCCGATCTTATTTACAGCGGTCAGAAGCTGGTGGTGCCCGGTAAACACAAGGTCGTCAAGGGAGATACACTCTGGAAGATAGCCCAGAGCTACGGATCAACTGTGGCGGCTATTGCCGGGGCCAGCAAGCTGGCCAACCCCAGCCTGATCTATCCCGGGCAGATCCTCACCATCCCCGCTGAAGGGAGCAGCGGCGGCACATCAACAGTGAATCCAACACCTTCCCGGGGCGGCCAGTTCTCAAATGCAGATCTGGATCTTTTCGCCCGCCTGGTGCATTCCGAATCAGCGGGAGAGCCTTACCAGGGGCAGGTGGCTGTAGCCGCCTCGGTGCTGAACCGGGTCAAAGACAGCCGTTATCCCGGCACGGTGCGCGATGTTATTCTGCAGGTTTCAGGAGGCATCTACCAATATTCGCCCGTACAGGACGGCCGGATCAACCTGCCCGCCAGTGACAGCGCTTACCGCGCCGTTCAGGAAGCGCTTAACGGCGCCGATCCTTCCTGCGGAGCAACGGGTTTCTATAACCCGGCCAAAACAAACAATCTGTGGGTGCGGATGCAGCCGGTGACTACCGTTATCGGCAACCATGTCTTCTTCCGCTAATCACGGCTATGAATTGAATTAGAAAGCTATGGGACAGGAAAGATCTCCTGTCCCATAGCTTTGTCCTCAAACCCTTTAAGGCCTCAGCTCTCCGGCTCCGTCCTCGAAAATCAGGGCAACCGGAACTACCTTCAAGGTTTTACCGATCATCTTCTGCCTTACCGGCTGCGGAGCGGTCCTAACCCGGGTTGCCGGCCTTGTCGGCTTTCCAGGAGCGGGACCCGACTTTGGCCGCTTTTCGGCCGTAGCATTTCTGATAATGTTCAGCCCGCCAGGCCAGGAAATCCCTGATGGATTCTTCCAGCGGGCGGGGGCTGTAACCCAGTTCTTTTTCAGCCTTAGCCCGGCTGAAGCTCGAATTTCCCATCACCGTGTTGAGCGAATAGGTGGTAAACTGCGGTGTCTTTTTAAACAGGCGGTAGAAATATTGCGTATGCCTGGAGAAAAAGAGGGCTACACTGATGGGGACCATCACAGCGGGCGCGCGCAGCCCGACAATCCGGCGGGTCTTTTTGGAAAGCCACTGCAGCGAAACCTGCTCCCCTGAAAGAATATACTTTTCACCGGGGCGGCCCTTTTCCGCAGCCAGGATCATGCCCTCGGCGACATCGCGGACATCAACAAAGTTGTAAGCGCCGTTGACAATAAAATGCAGTCTGGATCTAGCGAAGTTTTTCACCAGCTCTCCCATCTCCGAACCGAGATAATCGTGGGGACCGATGACCCCGCCCGGGTGGACAATAACGGCGTCCAGCCCTTCGCTGACGACCTCCAGTACCGCCTGCACCCCTTCAGCCTTGGTGCGATCGTAAGTACCGGCATTGCCCTCCAGGGCCAGGGGGGTGCGTTCATCCATGGTCACCCCGCGGGGCTCCCTTCGAAAGGCGTGGACCGAAGCGGTGTGGACCATCCTTTTTACCTTTGCTTTAAGCGCCGCCCTGGCTACATTGCGGGCTCCCTCTACGTTCACCCGGTGCATGATCTTCCCATCACCGGGCAGGATGGAGATGATCCCGGCGAGATGGTAGACAATTCTAATCCCTTGCATCCAGCGATCAAGCGTTTCAGGATCGAGGATATTGCCCACTACCCTTTCAACAGGCAGTCCACTCAGTGAATCACAGGATTCACCGGGCAGGACCATAGCTCTCACCCGCTCGCCCCTCGCCAGCAGTTCTCTAATTAAAACGTTGCCGATATGGCCTGTAGCTCCTGTAACCAGTATCATTTTAGCGACCCTCGCTTCGCCTTAAAAAAATCAGGCAGTTGTTTAAATCAATTGTATTAAACTGTTGTTAGATTGTCAACACCTGAATTTTTTCCCGGATTAGGGGCCCAGCCGGGCTTAAAACAAGCCTGGGGGCGCTCCGGCGCAAAGAGGAACCTTCTGCCGCTATTTTCATAACTTATCATGGACTGCAAAAAGCTGCAGCAAGACTGTCCTGCAGCAGTTCTGCCTGCAAAACGCCTGTTTTGCCCTGCAGCTTCTCCAAGCGATGGGAGTGTGTCTTCACAAGGTGAAAATATCGGTGGTCATGGCTGTTTTTAACGGCGAGCGCTATCTTGAAGAGTCCGTGAAGAGTATCCTGGAGCAGAGCCGGGCGGATTTAGAATTTATCATTGTCAATGACGCTTCGACAGATACCTCGGGGGCAATACTGGAGCAGTTTCAAGATCACCGCATCCGGGTAATTCAACTCGAACAGAGCATCGGCGCCGCCGCCGCTTTGAACCTGGCGGTGCAGAAAGCCGGGGGCGCCTGGATCGCTGTCCAGGAAGCCGCAGATCTGAGCCTGCCCCGGCGGTTGGAGAAACAGGAGCACTATCTCCGCCTCTACCCCCATATTGCCGCTCTCTTTACCCTCGTCGAGTGTCTGCCCGGCGAAAAGAGATCTTCAGAACTGGAGCTGCGCGCCCTGGAAAAGGTCTACAATTCTGTCCGCACGCGCGCCCAGATCTACGCCAATCGCTTCTATGCCCTTCACCTCTGTCACGGCTCGGCTATATTTTCAAAAAAACTCTTTCAACTTGCCGGCGGCTACAACCCGCAGTACCGCACTGCTTATGATTATGATCTCTGGGTTCGCCTGCTCATGCTGAAGCCTCTAGAGAAGATTCCGCTTAAACTCTACCGCTGGCGGGTTGAGCGCTGCTCGCTGCGCCATCTCGAAGAGGCTGAAATCTGCAGGGAGGTGCTTCTCATCGCCCTGCGCTCCATCCGCCGGATCTGCTTTGAACATTTAAGGTCAAGGCCTCAGTTTATTCTTTTTGGGCCCGAAAAAAGCTGCTGGCATTTTTCGCAGAAGATCGCCCCTTACGTGGATATCCAGTTTTGCGCCTACCAGTTCACTGAAAGGCCCCTGAACCTGGATGCAGCTGTGCGCCTCTACCGAAACGGTTCTCTCGATGGGATCGCTGTTTTGGATGGCCCCCACTGTGCCGGGGCTCTGCGCTATCTGAGCAAGGCCGGGTTCACCATTAACCGGAACCTTTTCCACCTCTGGAATGTATATGCCTGAACTTGCGCGCCTCTGCCGGGCAGAAGCACCCATCCCGGTTCCAAAGAGGCCCGCCGGCTGCAGCAGGACTTTCTTATGCAAATCTATAATTAGCCAGGCAGGGATTCGCTGGAGGTGGGGCAATAATTGCCTCGCATTCCCGATAGGGCGGCAGAGCCCGCCCGAAAATAGCGGGGGTGGGATCGTGGGCAGGAGCAGGCAAAGCCGCGAGTGGGAAGATTTAAGGGTCATCGGCATTAACAAGGAGCCGGGGCGCTGCAGCTCTTGGCCCTACCCGGACCGGCAGTCAGCGCTGGCCGGCGGACGGTCACCTTACCGCCTTACCTTGAACGGAAGCTGGGATTTCCACTGGGCCGGGCGCCCGAAGGATCGCCCTGTCGAATTTTACAGGCCCGGATATGATACCGGGGGCTGGGATAAAATCGAGGTCCCTTCCAACATGGAGATCGCCGGCTACGGGATCCCCATCTACAAGAATGTGGGCTACAGCCGCAGCATCAGAAAATTTAACATCCCCAATATCGATCACGATGACAACCCCGTCGGCTCTTATGTCAAAGAATTTGTGGTTCCGGAGGGCTGGGCGGAGCGGGAGATCTTCATCCATTTTGCCGGTGTAAAGTCAGCTTTCTACCTCTGGATCAACGGCCGGCCCGCCGGATACAGCCAGGGCTCCATGACCCCGGCTGAATTCAGGATCACCGGCCTTCTGAAAGAAGGCGCCAACAGGGTCGCCGTGGAGGTCTACAAATGGTCCGACGGCAGCTACCTGGAAGATCAGGATATGTGGCGCCTCTCGGGGATCTTCAGGGATGTTTACCTGGTGGCCTCACCCCGGCTGCAGATCCGCGATTTTTTCATCTGGTGCGAGCTGGACGGATCCTACCGCGATGCGACCCTGCATGTTGAAGCCAAAATTACGAACTACGGCCTGCCCGGAGCGGGCCGCTGCCGCCTCGAAGCAACCCTTTTTGACGAGGCGGATCAGCAGGTGGAATGCGGCGGGGGTCTGGCCGTTGAAGGGGCAGTGGAAAATGGCGCTGCGGCTGTGGCCGAGGGGGTGCTGCAGCTGCAGGGCAGAGTGGCCGACCCGCGGAAATGGACGGCGGAGACGCCGCACCTCTACAAGGTTCTCCTGACCCTGACGGACGAATCAGGCCGGCTCATCGATGTCCGCTGCTCCCCCTTCGGTTTTCGCCGGGTCGAGATCAAAGAGAGCCGGCTTTATATCAACGGCAGATCGATCCTGCTTAAAGGGGTCAACCGCCATGAGTTTCACCCGCTTCACGGGCACGCCGTACCCCTCGAGATTACCGAGGCCGACATCAGGCTGCTCAAGTCCAACAACATCAACGCCGTCCGCACCTCTCACTA
>CAZQVX010000030.1:0-12034 GCA_964596845.1 uncultured Syntrophomonadaceae bacterium
ATACAGGCCGGCCTTCCCTGGCCCTATGAGCCCGGCGACGCAGACCTGATGGAGTATGCCTTTTATCGCTTACTTATAAAAAGACCGGAGTTGGCTGCCATAGGCCCGGTTACAATCGAGGCGGGTGAAGGCCTCATAAAGCTGCCTCACGGCATTGAGATGAAAAACCTGGTCATCAGAAGGAGCGGGAAAGATGGATTACAGCCAGAAGACAGTCGAGACCTCTCTAGAGCTGTTGAAGGAGCTTCTTGAAAAACCGGTAGTGGACAGGGAAAACAACGAGGCACTGGTAAACAGGGTCCGCTTTGACCAGGATGTAATCAACCTCTGGAAAGAAGTAATAGAACCTGTTTTTGAAGTAAAGCTGATCAGCCTCACCGATCAGTTCTACCTGACTACCGGCCTGGCGGGAGGTATTTTCGCTTACTCCAACGAGGAAATGCGCCGTCAGCTGGGCGTGGAAACCAACAAGGAGCTTTATCTCTGCTCTTTTATTGTGTTGACTATGCTGGCCGCCTTTTATGACAGTGAAGACAGCACGGCGCCTTCCCGAGAGAGCATCATCCTCTCCGATTTGCAGAGTTTAGTGTCTGAAAATTTACTGGAGTTAGCGTCCAATGATTACGTAGAGGTCATGGAAGACGAAACCCGGGTTAATCTAAGGGAGCCGGCAGAGCTATGGCTGGATCTACCTTATCAAAAGAGTGATGTGGAGCAGCATCGCCGCTCCAAATCCCAGCTTACCTACCTGCTTAAAACCATGGATTTTTTGCAGAAGCATGGTTTAGTACGGCTGATCCGGGACAGACAGGTCTTCCCTGAAGAAAGATTGCATAACCTGGTGAACCATTATTATCACAATATGGATCATAAAAATGAAATTTTAGAGCTGCTGCGCTCCAACCTGAGCGGAAAGGAGAATGCCAGGCATGCCCCGCTTGAACCGGATCAGGATTCATAACATACATTTTGACAGCGGCGGACAATCCCGCTATTATCACGATACGATTTTTGAACCCAGGGGACATAACTCCTTGCTTCTTTTGGCTAACGGGGGCGGTAAAACACTGCTGCTTCATCTCCTGGCCCAGGTGGTGCTGCCCAATACCCGGCTGCAGGAGCGCCGCATCAGCAGGCTTCTCGAAAAAGAGCAATTTACGGGTCATGTAATGGTGGAATGGCGCCTCGATGGCGAGATGCCCGGTTTTTTATTAACCGGCTTCTGCTTTGCCGATAATTTAGGCAGCGCCAACCGGGATATGGATTACTTCAACTACTATCATTATTACTCAGATGAAAACAATTGGGATATAGCTTCCATCCCCCTGGTTGATGCGGAAGGGCGTAACCTTAACTTTAAGCAAATGAACGATTTGCTCAAAGAGAGCCCGCTAGCTGTGTATCACTCTTACCGCAAGTTGGAATATCAGGCTAAGCTGGCTACCTACAATATCAACCCCCGGGAGTGGGAGCATGTTTTAAAGATAAATAACACTGAGGGTGGCGTGGAAAATTTCTTTGAAGGGTGCAGTAAAACCCGCACCCTGATGAACAAGCTGTTAATTCCGATGATGGACGAGGTGCTGGAGCGCAACGAGCAGCATGATACACTTCAGGATGCTTTCCGCAAAGTTGCCCGGCAAGCCATTGAGCTTCCCGAACTGAAAGTGCAGAGTGATGCTCTGGGGGAGCTCTCCAGGCAGATTCCCGGCCTTATTTTCGCTTTTAATGCCGTGGAAGTATCACTACAGCAGCGAAATAACTTGCTGGAAAGGCAAGCCCGAATTTACCGGACCCTTTCCACAGGCCTGCCCCGTTTGGAAAGAAGACAGCGACAGCTTGAAGAAGCTATTGCCGAAAAGGGCGCTGCACTCGAAAGAGCCGGATTTATGCAAGAATCCTATGTGGTGGAGCGCTGCCGGCGCGAGTGGGTAGAGCTGCTGGCTGAATATGATAAAGTGCAGAAACAAAGGGAAACTGCCCAAAATCAGCTGGATTCAGCCCAACAGCGATATCGTCGTTTACTGGCCAACCAGAAATGGGAACTAATTATGGAAAAAAGAAAAAGGCTGGCCGAATGTAAGCAGCAGCTCCAAAAGGCCCGGTCAGGAGACGAGGCATTTAATCGCCGTTTCCGGCAGCTTAAGAAAGAAGCGCTGCCTTTGCTGCTGCAGTGTACCGATAACCTCGCGCGTAAAGAAGCAGCAGTAAATAATGAATTAGTAAAACATGAGCGGGAAACAGAGAAGACCTCCTCAGGGATAAGTAAGGCCAGTAGCTTATTGCAAGAGCTCCATAGAGATGAACATCATCTCACTAAAAGCGCGGAAGAATTTGCAGAAGAGAGAAAAGAGGCAGCTGCTTATTTTGCAGAGCGCCGGATAGATCTCGACCCCTATGCTCCGGAGCAAGGGCTGTTGAATATCCAGACTGAACTGAAAAAATGCGCGGATGATCAGAAAAAGCAAGATGAAGCTAAAGATCAGATTGAAAAAAAGCTGGAGCAACTTCGGAATCGCCTTGCTGCGGTCCGCATGCGAACTGAAAAAACCGCGGGCCAACTGCAAGAACATGATCAACTTCATAATAAATGGGGCGATGAAGGTCAAGTCCTGCAGGCAGAGTTGAAGCTGCAAAAGTTCCCGGGCAGCTTTCCCGGGCCGCCCGAGACTGTTCTAACCTGGCTAGAGCAAAAGGAAAAGTTAAACAAGAAAAGCTACCTGGAGTGTCAGCGAGAAGAGCGATGCTGGAAAGAGCAGCAAGAGCTGTTCAGCGGCAGCGGGGCCCCCAGGCCCAATGCGGAAGTCGACCGGGTGGCGGAGATCTTGCGAAGTAGAGGTATGGCGGCCCAGCCCGCGGTGGACCTGCTTAAAAATGACGCCGCGGAGCGCCGCCGGGAGCTACTCCGAGCCCGTCCCTGGCTCCCGTACACGGTTTTAGTAGAGCCCGCTCATTTAAAAGAGCTGAAGCGGCGGCCTCCCACCATTGCCCAAGAGCTAGCTGTGCCGGTACCCCTGATTTCACGAGAAGAATTTTATCACGGCAGTGAAGTACAGGAGATATACTTTTTAAGCCACCGCGGCCTGGAGCTTTTCATCTCCGACGAAAAAGCCGACGCCTACCGGCAAAAAATTGTAGATCAGCTTGAAGAAATATCTGAGAAGACAAGCAAGCTGGATGCCGATGACCGGGCCATAGGTCTTTTAGGGAAAAAGGTAGATCTTTTTCTGCATCAATATACTTATGCATCACAGCAGCAATGGGAGAAAGCCCGGCGCGATCTGGACAAAGCGCTTAACCGGCAAGTACAAGAAAAGAACCGTCTGGAAAATGAACTAAAACAAAGTGAGCAGGTTTTAAAAGATATAAACGCCGATCTTGAAATACTCAAGGAGACAAAAAGCACCTTCGAAAGAGCGGATGATTATGGCCGGCGGTATCTCAGGAGATGGTCAAGAAGCGAGGCCGGACGTAAAGAGCTTAGGAAACTGCAGAAGCGGAAAAAAGAGGCTGAAGCCGAACTGGCAGTGCTGGAACAAAATAAAGCGCAGCAAGAGCAGATCACAGAAAAGCTCAAAGAAAAGTTGAAAGTCCTGCAGGGCAAACAGGAAAGATACGATACATTTAGTTCGCTTCACTATACTGAAGCAGAGCCTGCCCAATTTGCCGATAAAGACGAACAGCCTATCGATGAAGCAGGGCTGGAGGCGAAAATGCAGCAAATCAGCGCCATGCATGCAACCCTGCAAGAGAAACAAAGTGACGTCAAGGGTTTGGAAAAACGCATCGTTGAATATAAGAAGGATATTACAGATTATGAGAATACCATCCTGCAGCTCGATTTAGGGTTGACGGATGTAGGAGCAAATTATTACCCGGTTACCAGCGAAGATATCAGGCACGCAAAAACAGAA
Organism: uncultured Syntrophomonadaceae bacterium; assembly: GCA_964596845.1. Classification (GTDB taxonomy): domain Bacteria; phylum Bacillota; class Dethiobacteria; order DTU022; family DTU022; genus JAAZIN01. The sequence continues at coordinate 3,915 of CAZQVX010000030.1, forward strand.
CATGAGGGCAAAGAAAAGACCTTTAAGAAGGTTGAAAGGGAATGCAGCCTGGCAGATAAAAAAGCGGGCAGTGCTGAGGCCGTTTACAAAGATCGCTTACAAAAACTAGATACCGACTTCCCCGGGCAGGAGCCGCCCGATTTAAGTGGGCTTGTTCTAAGTCAGGAGCAGGAGCGCACGCATGATGATATGGCCAAAATATCTCGCGAACAGCAGGATTTGCGTAAACGCAAAGATGAATGCGCCAGGTGGATTGACGACTATGAACATGCCTTAAGAAGCATTAAGAGTACATCTCTTGCATTTCCCTCTGAAATTACGCCTTTCAGCGAGGAAGAAGAGCAAGAGATGTTACTGGGGCGAGCCTTATCTGTGGTGGATGAAAACCGGCAAGAGCTGGAGCAGTCCGGAACCGACATGCATAATCACAAAAGTCGAGTATTGCTAGCTCTGAAAGCCTGCGAAGAAGAATTGATGAAGCTACACGGGGAAAATATCAAGCGGTTCTTCCGTAGCTTGCATCAGCGGACAAACGAAGATGGTTGGGAAGAGCGAATCGGCGAGCTGCAGGCGAAGCTGAACCACGCTTTGGAAGCCATTGAACGTTTGCAGGAACATGTGCAGCAGCAATTAAAAAATATTGATCAAAGAATCGATGAAATGGCTTTGCGCACCTGGCGGTATGTGGACAGCTTGCTGGAACAGCTGAAAGAGCTGCACCGAAGGGCGAAAATTGAGCTACGGGGAGAAAAGCTCAATCTCTTTAAAATCGAATTTAAAAAACCGGATGAGGCCGAGGGTAAAACAGCCATTAAAGATTACCTGCACAAGATGGTGGAAGAGGCCGCCCGGCAACATCAACAAAATGTTGATAAAGATGAAATCGATCAGTTCCTCAACGATGCGGTAAAATCTGCGCAGCTTCTGGACCGGGTGGTTAATCTGGATGATATCAGCATTCAGCTTCTTAAGCCTGGCGATTATGAAAATAGCTATATCAACAAGCAGTACGACCGCTGGGATTACCTTAACGATTGGTCGCAGGGGCAGAGGTTTGCCGGCCGATTTTCTCTTTTCGTGGTGTTGCTGTCGTACTTGCGCCATTCCCGCTCCGGAGGGCGCGAATCGTCTTCAGTCGTTATAGCCGATAATCCCTTCGGCAAGGCCTCCAGCAGCCACATCCTCGAAATAATTAATACTATTGCCTACTACCAGAATGTCCAACTTTTCTGCTGCACCGCCCTGCGCAATACCGAGATAATACGCGAATTCCCGGTAATTTACAGTCTGGTGCCCACCCCTACCATGAGCGGCAAAGAAAGAATGCTGTTAGAAACGCAGCTGAAACCGTCACCCCAGGCCCTGGAACAGGCCTATGCTCATATCCCGGGCAGTAAACCTGTTGACGCCAGACAGTTGAAGATATTCTAGGGGAACCACGGGAACAGAGGAACCACGAGGCCGGTCCTTCTTGTGGGCTCCTTGGTTTCCTGAATGTCAGAAGAATGGAAGGGCAAGTCTTGAGATGATCGTATTTCGGCTACGATTGGCGGTTGTCCGGGAGACCTTTAGATTCTGTTACAGCAGACATCGGTAAATACATGTAGCCGGGAGGGGTATCTTATGGAGCAATGTCAGTCGGTATTTGAAACGCTGGAAAGGTTGGGCATTGTCTATGATCTGGTGGAACACCCGCCGGCTTTTACCACGGAGGAAGCTGACAGCTACATTGTGGGCAAAGAGGGCGTCCGCACCAAGACGCTTTTTCTGTGCAACCGCAAGCGCACGGCCTTTTTCCTGGCGATCATGGATGACAGCAAACAGCTGGACATGAAGAAGCTGGGCGGGATCCTGCATGAAAAGGGCATCAGTTTCTGTTCGCCCGGGCGGCTGATGGAGAAGATGTCCCTATCCCCGGGTGCAGTATCGCTCTTCGGCCTGCTGAACAACCCGGAGCGTGACATCAGGGTGTACCTGGACAGAGAAATGCTCTCTGAAAGGATTATGAGCTTTCACCCTAACGACAACACCAAAACCATTTTCATCTCCACCGTAGATATGTACAGATTTATTGAAGAAACGGGCCACGGGTACACTGTCGTAGATCTGTAAAACAACCAGGCACCCCAAATCATCCAGGTTGCTCACATTTCTCTTTCTTGAAAGGGATACCCGGTTAGCCTCGATTATGAATACCCGCCTGTGGGTCGGGTGCCCGGGTCAGTCCCACTTCAGGGGTTAAACCTGTCTCCTTCGGCCTGCAGCGTTTTCAGGGCGGGGCCCTCAATAATGTCGCCCTCCTTGGTGAAGCGGGAGCCGTGGCAGGGGCAATCCCAGGTATGCTCCGCCTCATTCCAGGTAAGTTCGCAGCCCGTATGCGTGCAGGTTATGTTTACTGCATGCACCCGGCCGCTGTCATCCTTATACAACCCCACTTTGCCCTCCCCCACCTTCGCCAGCGCGGCCTCTCCGGGAGCCAGAGCCTCCGCCCCGGGGACGTTCTTCAGCCGCCGTTCAACTGTTTGCGTTAACTCCCCAAGACTTGTGGAGGCAGCCTGTTTTACCGATGGATCCGCCTTGAAGCGGGTGGGATCGTAAACAGCTTCCCAGGGACTTTCGCCGTGCACAATGAGATCCTTAAGCAGGATGGCCGCAGCTGTGCCGTTGGTGATGCCCCACTTGCGAAAACCGGTGGCCACGTATACATTGTCACTTCCCTCGGACAGGCGGCCCACATAGGGGACCTCGTCCAGGGTGGCGTAGTCCTGGGCGGACCAATGGAATGGCAACTCAGTCACCGTAAAGGTCTGCTCAGCGAACTGGGCCAGGCTGCGGTAATGGCTGTCTGTGGGCGGTCCCTGGCCGGTCCGGTGATGTTCGCCTACGATAATGATCAGTTCACTTCCGTCGTAAGGAGTGCTCCGGAGCGATCTGGTGGGGGACCCCGCGGTAATGTACATCCCGCCGGGGAATTTTTCCTCTGCCTTGATAGCGATGGCGTAGGACCTGTCCGCGAAAGCCCGGGCATAGTAAAGACCACCGCCGTCATAAACGGGAAAATGGGAAGCGAAAATCACCCTGTCTGCAATTACCTTGTGTCCTGTGGCGGTGATCACAGTGAAGGGGTGGCCCTCCAGGAATTCAACCGCGCGGGTCTGCTCAAAAATGTGGCTGCCTCCGCCGGTGATACCTGCAGCAAGGGCCAGCAAGAACTTGCGGGGGTGGAATTGGCCCTGGTTGTCGAAGCGCTCGGCGGCCTTAACTCCAAAAGGCAGGGGGATTTGCTCCAGATAATGGGCCTTGATCCCCAGGGTGGAGGCGGCGCTGACCTCGTCTTCGATCTGCTGGACAAACTGCTCCTGCCGGGTGTAAACATAAGCTGACTGCGGCGAAAAATCGCAGTCAATCTTGCTGTTTTTGACCAGCGATTCGAGAAAGGTGACGGCGTTTTCGTTGGCCATGGCATACTGTTGGGCTTTCTCCAGGCCCAGGCGCTTGATCAGCTTGTCATAGATCAAGCCATGCTGTGAGGTGATCTTGGCCGTGGTGTGGCCCGTGGTCCCCTTTCCGACTCTGTTGGCTTCGATGACGGCGACGGTCAGGTTCTCCTGCTTCAGCAGGAAAGCGGCGGTAATGCCGACCAGTCCGCCCCCGACAATGGCCACATCAACCTTGAGGTCCTCCTCCAGGGCCGGGAGATCCGCGGATTTGGTCGAGGCCACCCAGTAGGATTCCGGTGGTGTAGTAAATTCGATGTTTTTTTTCGCCATGCTTTTTCCTCCTGTTGGTGCTGGTTCTTAAAGGATTCTTCTAGTTTCTCTTACCGGTGCCGGATCTATGCAATTTGCAGGAGCGCCGCCCGGGTAAAACCGGCGATAACAGCCAGTTGCGCCCTGCATCCTTGATCGAATTGCATCCAGGCAGGAATACAGCGCCTGGTCATGGAATAATCTTGCCACAGCTCCGGCCTATTTCCGGCAGGGGGGCGGGAGTAAAGCCTGCAAAGGTTTCTGCATTCCAGGGAGGTAATAATATGGGTTGCCTGTTATGGACGATTCTGTTTGTGTTATGCTGGCCGGTGGCGCTGCTCTTCCTGGTTCTGTATCCCATAGTCTGGTTAATTTTGCTCCCTTTTCGTCTGCTGGGTTGTGCAGTGGGATTTATTGTCGACTTTGTCTGGTCTGTCGTCACCCTTCCTTTGCGCCTTATTAAAAAAATATAGGCCTGCTGATCCCCAAAAAGTATGTTCTTTGGAATAACTAAAACCATGCCGGCGGAGACAGGCCTGCGGGAGGTTGTCATGAAAAAATTTATGGTTGAAGATAAGTTTTGGGGACTCTTTCCGGAAGCGAGAATGGGTATTGTTGCTTTTTATGGTATTGACAACACGATCAGGGATACCGGGAAGTATGAGGAGATACTGCGCAGCGCGGAAAAACGGGCGCTGACCTTTCTCACAAGTGACGAGTTCAGCGGCAACGAAGTGATCAGTGTTTGGAGAGAGGCCTTCCGAAAATTTAAGACCAAAAAGGGCGCCAGATCCTCCATAGAAGCTTTGCTGAAACGCGTACACAAGGGAAATCACATCGGTGCGATCAATCCCCTTGTTGATCTTTATAACGCCATCTCTTTAAAATACGCCCTGCCCTGCGGCGGGGAGGATGTCGAGTCTTTTGTAGGGGATATCAGGCTGGCCAGGGCTGTTGGGGATGAAGAATTTCTTATTCTGGGAGCGGACAGGAATGAACCGCCTTTTGAGGGCGAGATCATCTACAAAGACGATGCAGGCGCTGTCTGCAGGTGCTGGAACTGGCGGGAGTCCGCCCGGACCATGCTCACGGAAAGGACCAGGAATGCTTTCTTGTGTATCGAACTGGCAGATGAAAACAGGCGGGCCGAGTTGGATCATGCACTAAGCGAATTGGTGGAACTGGTGGGAGCGCATCTGGGCGGCACCCATAAAACCTCAATTATCGATATCTGCAACAAGGGGATGGTGATCTCTTAAACAGGGCTGGAGCCAGGGAGCCAGGTTTCCGGATCACCCCCCAGGTTTACCCTGAATTGCAAATAAGGGCCTTCCCTGGTATGAACAGCCGGTAGGTTTGCTGCCGGCTTTTGTCGTATTTTCATATCAGCAGGTCTTTACCGGTTGCCGGAGGTGTCCCATAGTATAATGCAGTGGTGAACAAAGAAGCTGTCGGGGTACCCGATGTCCAAAATAAATAGAAACCTGCGGATATATAGATGAAGACACAGATCATGGGGTGAACAATTTGCGGGGTGAAAAAACCGGGGATGTTGATATTTTGCTTCTGCTTCGATCCCGAAACCAGGAGGGCCTGTCCAGATTGCTGGATCGGTACGGTTTGCTGATCGCCTACATTTCCCGCAATACGGGGCTGACTGATCGGGAGGATATATCAGAATGTGTAAGTGACGTCTTGTTTGCCGTTTGGAAAAGAATCAGGAGATACGATCCGGCAAGGTCATCGTTCAAAACCTGGCTGGTCATGATCGCCCGGGGCTGCGCTATCGACCATCTCCGGAAGAACAGGAAAAACGACAACCAGGTTCCCCTTGCCGTTCTGGATGAAATGGGCGGAGGGCTGCTGCCTGCAGGAACTTCGGCCCTGGATAGGCTGCTCAGCCCCGATCTGATTCAACTGCTGCAAGGACTGCCGCCGCCGGACAATGAAATTTTCTACCGCAGGTTCGTGCTGGGGGAGACAGTTGCCGGTATTGCGGGTCTGCTCGGATTGACCAGTGACAGCATTTACAAAAGGATCCAGAGGGGTAAGGGAAAATTAAGAACGATTTTAGAAAGTGAGGGTTACAGCTATGGCCGATAACAACCGGTATCTGGATAATTTTATAAGAGACTTCGAGGCGGGTGACATGAATACCGGTGAAAGCGGGGCGGGTTTGGTGGGCGGCGATAGAAGTCCTTTCTGTTTCGATGACATCATGAAACAAAGGATCCTGCGGAGAACCTTTCGCAGGGTGCGCAGGATGCAAACAGCTGCCAGGTATGCAGCGGTGGCCTGCATTGCCCTGCTGGTGATTTCCTACTTTACACCGAATACACCGGTTTTTGCACTGCGCCAGGCGGTGTTGTCCTATATTCCCGGTATCGGCGTGGTTCGAAACGCAGGCGACTCAGATATTGTCAGTGATGTCCTGGCATGTCCCGTTAGAGTCGTCGACGGTGATAAATTTGTGGAAATAAGAGCCGGTTTTATTAAAGGAGATACCCTTGCCATATCAGGATTGACCAATGTGGGAACAGTTGATGCCGCGGGCCTTGGCAGTACCGAAGAATACAAAGATATTTATTCCGAGGTGGAGACTCCCCATATTTACCTGATCCGGGGAGATACCCGGATCAAGGCCGGCCTGCAGGTGTGGGCGGGGCCCTCCTTTGAAACAGGATCCTATAAAATGAATGCTTACTTTAACCTCGATCAGGAAACAGCCGGGGGCCCCCATATTCTGGAGATGGATGGGTTTGGCAAGTCCATCGAAATTTCTCTTACGCCAACAAAAACGGGTATTCTGCCGGAGGAGATCGGCAGCGCGACTGTTGTTGACGGGGTGATGATCTTTGCCAATATAACCAGGGAAAAGGATATTGTGGAGGCGTTGGTCAGCATCATTGCTCCTGATGAATATCAAAATCCCCGCTGTTATTTATTCAGGCATGAAAAAGCACTGTTTGAAAGCGGTATCTGCATTGTTGATGAAGACGGGGTGCGCTACGAGCCCGATGAGGATTTGAGAGCCGGCCGGGATGAAGATATAAACACCTTCTACTTCCATGTGCCCGGGGACAGAAATGGGCTGAAGCTGGTCGTCCCCCAGATATTGTTTGAGTCCCGCTACAGAGGTAATGATCTGGCAATCTCCATGCCCGGGGAGGAAGGGGCTGCCTTAAAGCGGCAGGTGCAGTTGGGTAGCTATACAGTATCACTGGATGGGGCTACCCTGATCGCCGCAGGGGCCGACGTACTGCCGGAGGATTTTAAACCCGGATGCTGCCTGGAGATCACGACCAGCGCGACTGCAGAGAATGGATCAAGAGAATCAATCCTGCGCCTTGTCCCGGAGATCCTGCTTCCCGGTTCGGGGTTCCCTTCTCCCGGGCGGGTTTCACAATCAGTCCAGGCTGATTTTTGGGAACCCGGGAGGAACGGCGGCTGCTCCTTTGTTTGCTTTGATCACATGCGAGAGATCCAAAAGATAATCATTCACTTAACGGCAGAAATCGCAATGGCCGGCCCGTGGGAAATACCGCTTAAACCATAAACCATGGGGACGGTTGTGTGCCACGAAGCACACTGAAGATAGATGAGTGTCAACTGTATAGGAGATGAGGGAAGGCCCCTCGAAGTCGGCCTGCAGGGGCAGGCTTCAAACCGCCTTGAGCTGCTGGGATAAAGAGTCCTGGTGGTGAGCGTCAAGGAAAAGGCAGGAAAACCTGTCAGGTAGGGAACAAGGAGACGAGTGCAAACGAACCACTGACGAAGTGTCGAAACATGGGCTGATGACGTCGAAATCGGGGATAACCGTTGCCCCGGGATGAGCCCGGAGGAAACCTGCTTACTGTCCGGACGGCGTCCGGCATATAGGTGGCGTGAACTTGTTCCAGGCTCCTGTATGGAACGTGGGAACCTGTCGCTTCGATGTGAAGGGAGAAATCCAACAGGGAGGCCCCCTGGAGGATGAGAGTACCGATGCGGAGCACAGGGGCGGAGCGGCCCGTAGTAGTAATGAAAGTTCGTAATGGGACCGGAGCGAAGGGGCTGCACAGTCCGGCATTACAACAAGGTCAACCGGACATGGGAGGAATCTTGTGAGTAAGGCAAAGCCGTTTAGTATTTCCAAAATAGAGGTTTATGAAGCCTACGAGCAGGTGAAGGCGAACAGAGGTGCAGCGGGTGTTGATGGGCAATCCATTGCCGACTTCGAGCGGAAGCTGGAAGACAACCTCTACAAGCTCTGGAACCGGATGTCTTCAGGCAGCTACTTTCCACCCCCGGTAAGGCGGGTTGAGATACCCAAAGAAGGGGGTAAGAAGAGGCCGCTGGGGATACCCACGGTAGCAGACAGGATTGCGCAGA
>CAZQVX010000031.1:0-6132 GCA_964596845.1 uncultured Syntrophomonadaceae bacterium
GTCTCATTGGTGAGAAGGTGGCGGAGAAGGTATAAATATGAGCGATATAATTCGAGCCCTGACTCAACGGATCTGGAAAACGCAAGAGAATATCGAGCCGCCCGCGAAAAATAGAAAGCGCCAACCGCTCTATGTTCTGTTGTTAATCGCAATCCTGGCTGTCTTCCCCTTTCTGCCCTTTGTCAACAATTACTGGATAGACGTAGGATTTTTAGTGGGGACTTACGCCCTGCTCGGTTTGAGCATGAACATCATCCTCGGCGAGGTGGGGCTGTTTAATCTCGGTCACGCTGCCTTCTACGCCATTGGGGCCTATACCACAGGCATCCTTTACGCCCTATTCAACATCCCCATTTTTATTTTGCTGCCGATAAGCGCCCTCATCGCCGGAGGGTTTGCTTACCTGATCACCGCTCAGATAATCCACCTCAGAGGAGATTATCTTTGTATTGTAACCATCGGTATCGGCGAGATCGTGCGGATTACCGCGTTGAACAACCCCTTTGGGCTTACGCACGGACCTAACGGGATCACAGGCATAGGTCAGCCGGACTTTTGGTTGTTCTCCCTTCATACGCCCACCCATTTTTATTTTTATATCTGGATCATCGTCGGTCTGGTCATCATCGCTTTGCTCAACTTGCAGCGATCGAGAGTGGGCAGGGCCTGGAATTATATCCGTGAAGACGAAATTGCCGCTGAGGCAAACGGCGTCGACGTGCGCCATTACAAGTTGATCGCTTTTCTGCTTGGAACGGCGCTGGCGGGCGCCGCCGGAAACATCTACAGTTCGAAGATGATGTTTGTCTCGCCGGATAACTTTACCTTTATGGAATCATGCATGATATTTATGATCGTCCTGTTAGGCGGGCTTGGCTCTATTCCCGGGAACCTGCTCGGCGCAGCGATCATTGTCATCTTCCCCGAAATCTTCCGTCAGTTCGCCAGCTATCGTTTGCTTTTCTTCGGCGCGGCTCTGGTAATAATGATGGTCTTCCGACCGGGCGGAATTTTACCTCGCAGAAGGGAGCGAGGCGGCATCAGGGGGCTGGGAATTGCCGGGCTGCCTGAAGACGAAAATGAATTCCTGGAGGAGGTTCTGCGAAGCGGTCCTCCCGTGCTCCGAAAAGAAGCTGTTTCGCAAGCGAACTTGACTGCAGAAGGCGCAAAAGAGGACACTCTGCTGGAAACAAAGGATGTATCGGTGGTCTTCGGCGGGCTGTGGGCAGTCAACGATTTCAATCTGGTGGTGAAAAAAGGCAAGATTACCTCCCTGATCGGGCCCAACGGCGCCGGTAAGACCACTCTGTTCAACGCGATCACCGGAATTTACAAGCCCATAAGGGGAAAGGTCATCTTTAGAGGTGAGGATATCACCGGGCTGAAACCTCATAGCATTATCCCGCGCGGTCTTGCCCGGACCTTTCAAAACATCCGTCTTTTCCCAGAATTAACCTGTATCGAGAACGTGATGTCAAGCCCGCACTGCCACGCTCGAAGCGGGATCTGGTCATCGATTTTTCGGTTGCCGGGTCAGCGCAAAGAGGAGCTTTCCATCCTGAAAAGCGCCGCTTACCGGTTGCATCAGATCGGATTGTGGGAGTTTCGCAACGAGCTGGCCAAGAACCTGCCTTACGGGAAACAAAAACTCTTAGAAATAGCCCGTGCGCTGGCTTCTGAACCTGAGCTTCTCATTCTCGACGAGCCCTCTTCGGGATTAAACGATAAAGAATCCGAGGAGCTTATGAATTTCTTGACTAAAATCAAGGGTGAAGGATATACGATGCTGCTTATCGAGCACGATATGAATGTTGTTATGGGCATCTCAGACACGGTTACGGTAATGGATATGGGCTCTAAGATCGCAGAAGACCTGCCGGAAAATATCTACAACAACCCCAAGGTCATCGAAGCATACCTGGGAAAGGAGGAGTAACCATTACTACGCTGCTCTCTGTTGAAAACCTCACCGTGGCTTACGGCGCTGTCGAAGCTTTGAAGAGTGTCTCTTTGGAAATTAAGGAGGGGGACGTGGTGGCGGTTTTAGGCGCCAACGGCGCCGGTAAGACGACCCTCCTCAAAGCCATCTCAGGGCTGGTCCCCATCAAGGGCGGCACCATCAAACTAATGGGAGAAGATTTAAGCAAACATCTTGCTTTCTCCCTGGCCGGCATGGGCGTTGTTCACATCCCCGAAGGGCGCAGAGTTTTCTCCACGCTGACGGTGGAAGAAAACATCGACCTGGGCGCCTGGGGCGTTCGCAAGAGCGTTTCAAAAGTTGAGCTTCAAAGGAATAAGGATTGGGTCTATTCGCTCTTCCCGCGGCTGAAGGAGAGAATACAACAACTGGCAGGCACGCTCTCGGGCGGCGAACAGCAAATGCTGGCCATCGGCAGGGGCCTGGTGTCCAAACCGAAAATCCTGCTGTTAGACGAACCATCGCTGGGGCTGGCGCCCATATTGGTGCAGGAAATTTTTCAAACGATCAAACAGATTCACGACAAAGAGAAAGTTTCCATCCTGCTGGTGGAACAAAACGCCCGCAAAGCTCTGCGCATTGCCGATTATGGCTATATTTTGGAGACCGGGAAAGTTGCCTTGAATGACACATCTGCGGCGTTGAAAGAAAGCGAGCACGTCCGGGCCGCATATCTGGGAGGCGGGAGGCTGGCACGGGGGAAGGGGCAATAATCAGGCTCCGGCGCTATTAATTCCAGACGTTCAATATGACGGCCTTAACGGCGCGGTGAATATATGGACTGGCCTTAGGCGTCAGTCCTGAAGAAGTCGTCGTCAGGTTTATTCAGACTGCCTTGGGTTAACCAGTGAGCATGGAACACCACACATGCATTTTCCGCATGTATCTCCCAAACCAATGGGGTACTCCCGGTTACTCTTTTTAGAAAAGATCTGTTCATTGCACTTCCAACGGTTACATAATATCTTGCCGCTTTCCTGTTGAAAGGCATCATTAACACATCTATCTATACATTTTTTGCATGTGCCGTTGTATTTGTAAAGGCAATATTCCTCATCTGTTCTCGGAGTAGGAGCAAATACCGCATCGGTGATCACGCTTCCCAACCGGCCGCAGCAACCGCTTTTCGTAATCAGCATGTTATGGAGTCCAAATTTGCCGATGCCCGAAATATAGGCCACACTTCTGTGTGACCAGTCACTAATCAGTTTTTCCTCATTGTAATTATATGTTGCAGGGAGCAGCGATGCATTGAAACCCCTGACGGTTAGTGTTTCGTGTAAATATTTACATAAATCCTCAATCAAGGTATTGGTTTCAATGTATGCGTAGTCCCACTCTCTTGAAGTCTCTTCTCCGGTAATGTTGCTTTCCACAGTCTCCCTGGTAAAGGGCAGAAAAAAAGTGATCACTGACTTTGCATTCGGGACAATATCCGCAGGCAGGGCGTGATCAGGGCTCACTATTTCCTTTAATTTAGGGAATAACGCATCTGCGGCATCGGCAAATCCAATCAGGGGATCCCGCCAGCCGGTTTCCGTCTGCTTCAGATCTTTATAACTCCCTACATATGCGGTGATTAGTTCGCAAATTTCTCTGTTCATAGCGATCCTCTCCCATGGTCTATCTTTATTGTCTTTATTTAACGCCTAGATGTACCATTTTAGCACACACCTCGCAATATGTGTTATGCTGATATTAGAAAGATCGATCACATATGTGGGAGGGATTGTTGTGCGCTGCATGCCGGAATGCTACATCTGCTTGGAAAACCTGGCCCGCCGCTGTGCTGCGCTGGCTGCGCCTGACCCGCAAACCCATGATCCGGCGCTGGCAGCGGCCTTGGTTTATCTGGAGAAAAATTTTTCTCTGAATTCCGTCTCTACCGGTCTGGCCGGAGAGTTGCAGCGGATCATTCGCCTGAAAACCGGCAGCAATGATCCCTTTGCCGCAGTAAAGCGGGAGGAGATTGCCCTGGCGCTGCGTTGCACGGAGCGTTTTGCTCTTTCCGAGCAGGCCTCGTTGCCGGAGTTGGTTCAATTTGCGGCCAGGGGGAACGGCTTTGACTTTTTCCAAAATCTGCAGATGCTCGAAAAGCAGTTTCAGGAGCCGGTTATCTTTGCCCGTGACGATAGTGCACTTCTGGAGAGATTGCTTCAGAGTTACCGCGCGGGCAGCGGTAAAAAAATTCTCTATCTGGCCGATAATGCCGGTGAATGTTTATTTGACCTGCCCCTTCTGAAATTTCTGGAGCAGTCGGCGGAGATCTACTACGCCGTGAAGCAATCGCCCGTCCAGAATGATCTCTCCCTGGCCGATCTGGAGCGGGGCGGGCTCATTGATTCTTTTCCCAACGTAGTTTCCACCGGAACAGATTCGCCAGGGCTTGATCCGGCTGCCGCTTCAGCGATCTTCAAAAGGCTTCTCTGTGAAAGCGATTTGATCCTGGCCAAGGGAATGGGCCACTATGAAACCCTCACCGAGCTTTCCCTGCCGCAACCGGTTTTCATGATCTTTCAGGTTAAGTGCAATCCCGTGGCCCAACATTCAGGCATGCCGCAGCACAGCTTTGCGGCTTATTTTCTGAAGTAGACAGTTTTCCTCGACCCACCGGCCGTAGTTCCTCTCTCCGTGGACACTCAAAAGAATGTGCCCATCTCTTTGAGCAGAGCCACATAGAGAATAAGTTCCTCCCGGGAGTTGACCTCCAGTTTCATGTAGATATGCTTGCTGTGGGTTTTGATCGTGTTTATGCTCACGCTCTGTTTCTCGGCGACCTCCTGTGCCGTAAGGCCTTCACCATAAAGCTTAAAAACTTCACGCTCCGCCGGAGTGAGTTCGCCGGTTCTTTTCATGAACTCATTAAGGATATCAAAAGAGAGGTGCTCCCGGCGGGCCTTTTCAGCAAGTTCACGGTTGTGCAGGGCCAGGTGATCGACGAGGTCATCAATTTCCGGGATCATGGTTCTGGGTGAAGATCCAGGGCTCATCGATTTGATTGCATCAAACCCGTTAGAGATGGGTCTGACAAAAAATTTATTGCTTAAGCTGAAGGATATTACGGCTCCCAGGATTACGAGCAGCGTCAGCGACGAGAAAATAATCAGATTCAGCCTGGTTACAGTCGACAGAATATCATCTTTCGGAAGCATAATAGCGGCGGTCCACCGCTCATGGGAGAAAGGTGAGTCCTGGGGGTAGAGCTGGACTTCTCTGTGAAGCCCCAGGAAAGTTTTGCTTCGATTCTGCTTATAGCTGTAGAAATGGCGGCGCTGTTTTGATATCAGCAATATGTTCTGTTCACCGGAGATTATCCTGGCTGCATAGCCGCCGGCAAAAAGAGTCCGCCGCAGTTCAATAGTATCTTCTTCAACCGGCGCCAGCAAGCAGAAGATCCGCTTGTAAAAAGAGTTAGCGGGCATATTGGTCAGTTTGAAGAGCATTTCGCTGATCTCCAGGCCGCAGACGCCAAAAAGGGAACCATCTGAACCGATGAGCGGGGCGGCACAGAGCATGATCACTTCGCTGGTGTCGGGCAATTTTAAAGCACTGCTCCAATAATACAGCCGTGACACCGGAAGGTGAGGGTTTGACCGGGCTGCTTCTATGGGGCGGTGGTAATAAGGAGCCTCGCTGATGTCAAATTCCATTTGCCACTGGGCATGCAGGGGCAGAGAATTTCTACGGCTGATGCCGGGAAAACCACGCAAAAAGGTGATGTTAGGCGCTGAGGCGCTGATGACGTTTGGCTCCATATTCTTGATATAGAGCCCGGCCCGCGAATCTTCAGCCTGAGCCAGAGCCGGATTGAGGGTGGCGTCAAGGATCAAAAAAACGCCGCTGCTCTTGGCTACCAGCAGGGCAAAGAGCACTTTGTCATACTCATTCGAGATGATCTCCTCAAGCAGATCAGGGTGTTCGCTCAGATCTGATAGAGCAATATCCATTTCACGGGCGTTCTGTTCAATGCTTCTGGAAAGGTTATTTGCCAGCTCGACCGTTTGTAAGGATATCTGGCCGAACTGCGCAGTGATATCGCTTGAAGCCCGCGTAAGCTCATTATCCAGCAATCTCTCATTTTCCGACAGCCCTGCTGTAAAGGTCCCGGTAAGCAGCAGGATTGCGATAACGCCCAGGAAAAGAGTCAGCAGGAG
>CAZQVX010000031.1:6232-11944 GCA_964596845.1 uncultured Syntrophomonadaceae bacterium
TCTGCGCCCAGCTGTTCACAGCCCACCAGGGCATAGTTGAAGAGAGAATCAGACATGAAAAAGGTTTTACCGTCACCTTTCATCCCGGGGGTTTGGCGGTCGGTCCAATCGTAATAGAGCTCGGCAATCCCGGCGATACCTTCAAAGGTTTTAAGATCCTCTATGTCAGCTCTTGTTTCTGCGGCGAAGCGATTGAAGATAGTCCTGTTTAAGAAAAGAACCTCAGTGGATTTTGCTGTAGGGAAGACGTAGAGGCCCAATCCTTTGAGCCGTCCTTCCTCTAAAAACTGCGGGACATAGGCGGAAAGCTCCTCGTCAGTGAACAGATCATCTAAATTTGCCAGCAGCCCTTTCTCAGCCAGTAAAAGGGCTGTTTTAGGATAGGCAATAGTGATATCGGGAAGCGGGGGCGCTCCTGGGTCCTCATTGGCCGCCATGACCAGCTTTTCATGAATTGCCGCCGAACCGGAGATGGCGGTAACGCTGATGATGATGCCCTCCGCGGCCCCGGTCGTCTCGTTGAATTCGTCGATAAGTTTATCCATGGTCTCTTTCAGCTGGCCGCCGTAGTTGTGCCAAAGGGTGAGAATGGTGGGGTCGCCGGCCTTGCCGGCACAGCCGGAAAATAAAGGTAGAATTAAGAAAACTATGATGAGGATAAGTAAGTATAACCGTTTAAATTTCTTCAAAAAGTACACTCCCCCAAAAAGGTTTTCCAGTGAATGCAGGATTTTCCCGGGGACAGTTAAATGTTGTAAAAGCATTATACCACATCCGGATGTCCCCTTCACCGATAAACGTTTTGGTACAGCCATATTTTTATCAAAATCACCCTCAGGGTGATTTACATAGAGTTAGATTTGCGTATTATTTACCACAGAGGTCCACTCTTCAAACTAATAGGAGGGCTAAAAAAATGACAGATCCAAATCTTGAGCGGAACATGGAAGAAGAAACTGCACCGACTTTTGACCCGGCCGATATCGAGAAAAACAAGACCATGGCCGGGCTGGCCTATCTTCTTTTCTTCTTGCCGCTGGTTGTCTGTCCTGATTCACCCTTTGGCAGATTTCACGCCAACCAGGGGTTGCTGCTGTTGATCCTGGGCGCTGCCGGTAGTATTATCCTGACCCTGATAACCATTATCGGCTGGATACTTATGCCCATATTCGGTATCTTTGTTTTTGTTTTATTTGTCATCGGCCTGATTAACGGTTTAAACGGCAAGGCGAAAGAGCTGCCCCTCATCGGTAAGTTCAAACTGATCAAGTAGATACCGCCGAAGATGAGGCCGCGAAGGATTTACAAAGTATTATGAAAGGGTGGTTTATAAGATGAAAAAAACCATTGCCGTGGTCATCATGGTGCTGCTGTTGTTATCCTTGAGCGGTTGCGGTGTTAGGCAGAAGGCAGCCGATAAAGTCGCCGAAAAAATCGCTGAGGGCATCCTCGACAAGGTTACAGGCGACAATGTTGACGTTGATCTTGAAGACGGCAAAATCACAGTGGAGGGCGAGGATGGCGCCGGGTTGACCGTGGGCGGGGGTGAATGGCCCAAGGATGGGGCAGCGGCGCAAATCCCGGAATTCAAGAAGGGCAAGATTAACTCAGTAATGAACGCGGCAGATAATTGTTGGATGAGTATTGAAGAGGTGGCCGAAGTAGATTACATGCAATATGTCGAAGCCTTGAAAGGTGCGGGCTTCGAAAACGGAACAGAGTACACGGATGCAGACACTCACATGTACAGCGCCTACAGGGGCGAGGAGCTGCTGGTTACGGTAACCTATTCCGGTGATGGCGACATGGTCATACAGGTGCTGACGCCTGCCGAACAGTAAGGAAGACTCCCTGTTTGGGGCAGGGTCAAGCACAAGGAAGCAAGGGATCAAGCCGGCAGAAGACTCCCTTAAAGAGTTTTCTGCCGGCTTAATTTATAGAGATAGAGGATTTTGCCCGGCCCTGCAGAAAATAAGTCATTGACAGGATTACAATTTTATCGGGAGGGGATGACAAATGTTTGTCCGGGATTATATGTCCATGAACCCGGTGACGGTTGCTCCGGAAAGCACACTGGGGGAGGCGCTCAGACTGATGAAAGAGCACTCCATCCGCCGGCTCCCGGTGATCGCGAAAGAAGAGATCGTAGGGCTTGTCACCGAGCAGGACCTGATGAAAGCCTCACCTTCACCTGCAACGAGCCTGTCGGTTTGGGAAATAAATTACCTGTTCCCGAAAATAAAGATCAAAGATATTATGACCAAAAAGATCTTCACCGTAGCTCCGGAGACGATCCTGGAGGAGGCGGCGCTGATCATGCAGGAGAGGACTATCAGCACGCTGCCGGTGATCAAAGACAACCGGGTCGTGGGGATCATTACCGAAAGCGATATATTTAAAGCCTTTATCGATCTGCTGGCTCTTAAACACCCCAGTGTGCGGGTGACCCTGCTCGTTGAGGACCAGATAGGCGTGCTGAAGAAGATAGCGGAGGTGATCGGCGAAGCGGGGATCAATATTATCTCCACCAATGTTCAGCGCTTCTCCGACAACCGGGTTAACCTGATTTTGCGCCTCGACACCGTGGACCTTGACGGTGTGACCAAAATTTTTGATGCCGCCGGGCTGCAAGTGGTGCATATTTGCTAGGGGGACAAATTATGTGACCTCTTTCCCGGCAGCCAAATGCTGAAGACAGCGCCCCGGCCCGGTTCGCTCTGCACCACCACCCGGCCCCCGTGCAGTTCAACGATTCGTTTGACAATAGCCAGCCCCAGGCCGGTTCCGGCATCGGAGCGGGTGCGCGCTTTATTCACCTTGTAAAAACGGTTCCAAATCTGGGGCAGCTCTATAGCGGGGATGCCGGGCCCCTCATCGGCTACCTGCAGAAGGACTCCTTCACCTTTTTGCTGTAGGGTCAGTTCTATCTCTGAGCCTTGGGGGCTGCAGCGGATTGCATTTTCCACGAGGTTTACCAGAACCTGGTGGATACGCATTTCATCGGCATCAACAGCGGGCATATCCCCCAACACATGCAGAGAAAGGGAGATCTCTTTTTGGGCGGCGCTGTACTGCAGTTGTTTCAGGGAGCGGTGCAGCAGCCGCCCGGGGTCGCAAATGCTTTTTTCAAGGGTAATCCCCTGCGATTCAAGATTGGTTAAATCGAGCAGATCTTGAACCAGTCGGCCAAGAAAGACGGTGTCCTTGTGCATGATTTCCAGGTAGCTCTTGCTTTCCCCGGCGGTGTGCCGGCCCTCTTTTAGCAGTTCCAGAAAACCCTGCAGCGAGGTCAGCGGCGCCCGGAATTCATGGGAAATATCTGAGATAAATTCTTGTTGCAACTTGACCAGCCGGTGCTGCTGCTCAATGGTCGCTTCGAACTGGTCGATGGCAAAGTTCAGGGTACCCGCCAGCTGGCCCAGCTCATCGCGGGACCTGTAGCTAATCCGGTTTTGGTAATCGCCCCTGGAGACGGCCAGGGCCACCCGGCTCATATCCTCCAGGGGCCGCGCGATATTCCGGGAAAGGGAGTAGCCCAATAACAGAGCTAAAACAGTAGCGCCGCCGGCGGCATAGAAGACAAGCAGTTTCAGTCTGGAGATAGTCATGGTCACCGGCCAGAGAGGGTGGCAGATGGCCAGGGCGCCAATGACAGGACCTGTCATTTCTTCACCGCCGGGGCCCCCGCCAACCGCGGCTTTCGCTAAACTTTCATAGACAGGAGTCATATGGATCAGATTATTGTAATCGGGACCGGTGATCTGCTTGGTGATGAAATTGCCGGCGAGCACATGGGCGATTTCTGTTTTTTCCACCTGCAGGCCCAATTTTTGGGGATCACCGCCGGCAACAGTGAGGACAGAGCCATGCGCATCGATGACCCAGAGGTAGATGTCATATGAAAAGGCAATGGTGTCGGCCATACGGATGAGGGTGGCCGAATCCTTTTCCCGGAGAGGCTTTTCCAGTAAAGAAGCCGCTTTTTCGCCCTGCCCTTCGAGCTGAAAGCCCTCGATGCTGAAAAAATATTTCTGCATCAGGTTGATAAATATTATCGCAATTAAACAGAGCACCGCCAGGGTCACAGCGAGATAGCTGATCATCAGCCGGGTAAAGATTCTTCTCGGGGCAAATAATCTCATGTAACCCTTTCTCCAGTCTCGAATTTATAGCCCACTCCCCAGACTGTATGGATGTACTGCTCCGTGGCGCCGCCATCTTTGATCTTCTGGCGCAGGTTTTTGATATGTTCGTCGACGGTGCGGCTGCTGCCGGCGTAATCATAACCCCAAACCATCTCCATCAGCTCTTCCCGGGTATAGACGCGCCCCGGGCGGCCGGCCAGTTGGTAGAGCAGGTCGAATTCTTTGGGAGTCAGCGTGATCCTGTGCTCATTGACAGTGACCCGGCGGCTTTCAGGGTTGATGGTGATCCCAGCGGCTGCCAACATGGGCCGCTCCGTGGACCGGGTCCGGTTCACCCGGCGCAAAATTGCCTCCACCCGCGCGGTGAGTTCCCGCACACTAAAGGGTTTGACCACGTAATCATCGGCGCCCAGCTTTAGCCCCAGCACCCTGTCCATCTCATCGCCTCGCGCAGTCAGGATTAGAATAGGCGTATTGTTACCGGCGGCGAGCAGCTCACGGCAGATTTCGAAGCCGTCTTTGCCCGGCAGCATCAGGTCTAAAATGATCAGGTCGAACTCTTTTTCTTGGGCGCGGGACAGGCCGCTCAGGCCATTATCCTCGGTGACAACACTGTAACCCTCCCGGCTCAGGCAGGCCTTGAGGAGGGTGAGGATATGGCGGTCGTCTTCTACCACCAAAATATCCGGCATTCTAATACCTCGCCCAGGTTTCTTTTAAAGTAATTTTAGCAGATCTGAGCGGTCTTGTCTGTGATTTAATCCTCCCGGGCCGGCAGGGCGGCCAGGCGGCGGGGGCGGTGACGCCGGGAGTAAAAATTGCGGCATTCCAGTTCACGGTGGTCCATAGCCCTGCTGTGACGGGTGGACAGCCACCTGTGATTACGCCAACTGAAAAGGGCGATTAAAATAATCAGCAGCCAGGTGACGCAGAAAAGCGGGTAGAGCGGGTAAAAAATAAAGGGTTTTCGCGGCAGATTGTCCAGGAACATGGTCAGAGGAGGGAGGAGGTAGGGGCCGGCAAAAAGGGCGGCGCCCAGATAGGGAAATTTTGCTTTCAAAAGGGCGTAAGGCGAACCTGCGGCCAGTTCAGGAAAAAATGACGCCAGAATACCCAACAGGGCTCCGGCGGCGATGATAAAAAGTTGCAGCAGGCGGAGCCCGCCTTCGACCTGGGCCGGGTTGGCGCTGCGCAAACCTTTAGCCAGCAGGGCGGGCGCATAGCGAAAGGCAACATTGATCTGCCCCCGGGCCCAGCGCAGGCGCTGGCGGCAGGAGAGAAGAAAGTGAAGCGGCTTTTCATCGTAAACCCGGGTTTCCCGGGCGAAGGCGGTCCGGTAACCTTTGAGCAGTGCCTGCATGGAGTATTCCAGGTCTTCGGTCAGGGTAGCGGTGGACCAGCCGATCTCCCGGAGAACTTCGCTTGAAATGCAGACCCCGGTACCGGCCAGGGCTGCGCTCAGGCCCAGGTTGTAGCGGGCCAGGAGCAGAAATCTGTTGTTGTACCAGAAAGTCAGGCTGTAGGCGGCGGTGACCCAGTTGTCACAGGGGTTCTTCGAATCGATCAA
>CAZQVX010000032.1:0-4494 GCA_964596845.1 uncultured Syntrophomonadaceae bacterium
GCAGCCTTGAAATTGTACGATGAAATTATAGATAAAATCGGTTCACTGGAACAAATGCCGAAACGCTGTCCCTACGTCAAAAACACTATCCTTAGGGCAAAGGGTTATCGTGTGCTGACGGTGCGCACATACCTGGTTTTTTTTGTTGTAACAGACAGCACGGTTGAGGTGCGCCGCATTATTTTCGGGCGCAGGCGCTATGAATTTTTACTTTAGATCGGGCTAATCCTTTTGCCATAGAGCCAGGAAGAAACCGTCCAGGCTGTCACTGTGGGGGTAGAGATAGAAGGCGCCGCCGGTTCCAGCGGCCTCTGTGCCCAGGCCGGGCGGCAAGAGCGGGCGCAGCGGCTGCGGTTTAAAAGAGGTGTGGGCAGCGCTAAAAGCCTCTGCCACGGCGGTGGTCTCCTCGGGCTCAAAGGTGCAGACGCTGTAAAGAAGCAGCCCCCCGGGGCGAAGCAGCACTGCGGCGGCATCGAGCAGATCTCGCTGCAGCCGGGGCAGTTTCTTCAGGTCGGCGGGCTCGCGGCGCCATTTGAGTTCGGGCAGGCGGCGGATCACCCCCAGGCCGCTGCAAGGCGCATCCACCAGGATCCGGTGGGGCGGCTGCAGCCCGGCGGCGCTAATGCGGGTGGCATCAGCGTGGAGTGTCTTGATGATGGAAAGATTCAGCCGCCGGGCCGCCTGCTCCACCAGCCGGAGGCGGCCGGCATGGAAGTCGACGGCAGTGACGAGCCCCCGGTCGCCCATGAGTTCGGCCAGGTGAGTGCTTTTCCCTCCAGGGGCGCTGCAGAGATCAACGACGTTCTCGCCCGGCCGGGGCTGCAGCAGCGGCGCCGCCAGGATGGAACTTTCACCCTGCACCGTGAAGAGCCCCTCCCGAAAAGCGGCCAGACCGGAAATAGGCCCCTCCGGCTTTGCCAGCAGGGCTCCGGGCACGCGGGGGCTGTATTCGGCAGAGACCCCTTCGGCGGAAAGCCTCTCCACCAGGGCGCCGGGCGTGGTGCGCAGCCCGTTGGGGCGCAGCGCCGGCGGGGGCGGCGCATTGTTCGCCGCGCAGAGGGCGCGGGCCTGCTCCAGACCGAAACGGTTAATCCACCGCTCCACCAGCCAGTGCGGATGGCTTCCCTGTAAAACCAGGTTTTCCACGGGCCGGCGGACAGCGTCGGGCCAGGGCAGATCGCCTGCCGCCTCCGCGAGGCGGCGCAGCACTGCGTTCACCAGCCCGGTCACGCCGCGATGGCCGTAGCGGCGGGCCAGTTTGACCGTTTCATCGACGGCGGCATGGGCCGGGATCCGCTCCAGGTAGAGCAGCTGATAGGCGCCCAGGCGAAGCAGGTTGCGGATCCAGCCCGTCAATTCATCCAGAGGGCGGTTTAAAAAGAGTCCCAGGGACCAGTCCAGCGTGTTGCGGCGGCGGATGGCCCCGGCAGCCAGTTCCCGGGCCAGGGCCCGCTCCCGGAGCGGGAGCCCGCCTAGATGTGACGGCAGGGTCAAATTCAAAAAGGCGCCCTCCCGATCCATGCGGTAAAGCGCCTGCAGCGCCGCTTCGCGCGCTGTAACAGCTCTATGTTTAGACAAGGGCTACTCCCCCAACCGTTCGCCGGTGGCGAGGCGGTAACCGCAGCAGCAATCGGCGGCGGGAATCCGTCTTTTACCGGCGGGCTGCAGCTCCAGCAGCTCCAGTGAAGTGCCGCCGCCGGCGGCGATGATAAGCCTGCCGCCCTCCACCGATAGAATGGTCCCCGGGCGCGTGCCGGGGTGCCGAATCACCGTATCAGCTCCGGGACCCCCAGGCGGCGCCGCCCTCCAGATCTTGAGCCGCTTGCCCCGGTAAAAAGTATAAGCGCCGGGACGGGGGTTCAGGCCCCGGATCCGGTTGTAGAGAGGTACGGCCTCTTCAGACCAGTCCAGCCTCTCCTCATCGGGAGTAAGCGGCGGAGCATAGGTGGCTCTGGAGTGCTCCTGGGGTCGGCGGCGGGCCTCACCGGAGGCGATCTGATCCAGAGCCTGCCCCAGCAGCCGGGCCCCGGCGGCGGCCAGCCGCTCGCTCAGCTCGCCGGCGGTAGCGATCGGGGCGATGGGCAGGCGTTTCTGCAGAATAATATCCCCGGCATCGAGTTCTCCGGTCATCGCCATGACCGTGACCCCTGTCTCCTCAGCTCCATCCATCACCGCCCGCTCGATGGGCGCAGCGCCGCGGTATGCCGGCAGAAGCGAAGCATGCAGGTTGATACAGCCCAGGGGCGGCAGCTGCAGCAATTCAGCAGGCAGGATCAATCCGTAGGCGACCACCACGATGAGATCGGGGGCGGCGGCTAAAACCTCCTCCAGAAAAGAACTCTCTTTCATCCGGTCCGGCTGTAAAAGAGGAGTTTCATGGTCCAGAGCCCACTGCTTTACCGGCGAGAAGCAAAGTCTTCTACCGCGGCCGCGCCGCCTGTCGGGCTGCGACACTACGGCGGCAATCCTGTGCCCGCTTATGTAAAGCTGTTCCAGCGAAGGAAGGGCAAAATCAGGGGTCCCCATGAATAGAAGTCTGAGCTTTTTCACAATCCCTCTTCCCTTTTCTCCTTTTCGGGTTTCTCCTCTTCGGGGTCGACCAGCCTGAGAGCCCGATCGAGAAATAGAATTCCGTCGAGGTGATCGATCTCATGCTGCAGGATCCGGGCCAGAAACCCTTCGGCTTCGAGGCGCAGCGCTTTGCCGGCGGGGTCGAGCGCCTCCACCAGCACCCGGGCGGCGCGGGGCACTTCTCCATAGATGCCGGGGACGCTCAGGCACCCTTCTACTTCAACCAGCTCGCCCTCCCCTTCCAGGAGGCGAGGGTTAATCATTTTGAGCAGGCGGTTCTCCCCGGGGTCGAGCACAATGAGCCGTTTGGCGATGCCGATCTGCGGGGCGGCCAAACCGACGCCCTTGCCCTCGTACATCGTCTCAGCCATGTCGTCGAGAAGGGTGATGATGGCGTCATTTATTTTACGCACAGGCCGGGCCTGGCTGCGCAATACGGTGTGATTGCCGGTAAGAATTTTCCGTGTGGCCACAGGGAACACCTCCCAAAATCCATTATAGCACCATCTGGGGATTGAAATCCACCGTCAGTCGCACCGGCCGGGGCGGCCTTTGCCGGCGGAACTCCCGGGCTATCTTTTGCAGGATATGCGCCTCCGAGGCCAGTCTCTCCCCTTTAAGCATAACATGAACCCGGTAGGCTGTTTTTAACCGGTAAAGCGGCGCCTGGGCGGGTCCCAGGATCTCCGCCCTTCCCCGGCGCCCGGCCAGCTGAGAGTTAAGATAAGCGGCTGCTTCCCAAACCGCCGCCTCATCCTGGCCGCTCAAAAGAAAGCGAACCAGGTCGGTGAAGGGGGGGTAGAGCAGCGCCCTGCGCACCTCCAGCTCGGCGGAGTAAAAAGAGCGGTAATCGTGCCTCGCCGCTGTCTGGATACTGTAGTGATGAGGATGATAAGTCTGGATGATCACCTTCCCCTCACCGCTGCCGCGGCCGGCCCGCCCCGAAACCTGGGTGAGAAGCTGAAAGGTGCGCTCGGCGGCACGAAAGTCCGGCAGGTTGAGAATGGTGTCGGCGGTGACCACCCCCACCAGGGTGACGCCGGGAAAATCGAAGCCCTTGGCGATCATCTGCGTGCCGATCAAAATATCGGCTTTCCCCTCGCGGAAACAGCGGTAAAGACGCCGGTGAGCCCCCCGCTGGGCGGTCGTATCACTGTCCATGCGCACCAGGGCGGCGCCGGGGTAGATTTTTCTGACCTCACTCTCCACACGCTGGGTCCCGGCTGAAAAGTGGCGGATCTTATCCCCTTTGCATTCAGGGCAGATCTTGGGGATGGGCTCTTCATGCGAGCAGTAGTGACAGACCATTCGCGACCGGTCCAGGTGCAGGGTCAGCGAAACGGCACAGTGGGGGCAGCGAAGCACGTGGCCGCATTCGCGGCAGAGAATGAAGCCGGCGAAGCCGCGCCTGTTCAAAAAGAGCAGCGCCTGCTCGCCGCGCTCCAGGACCCCCTCCAGCCCGGCGAGCAGAGGCCGGCTGAAGATGTGGCGGTGGCCCTGGCGCATCTCTTCGCGCATATCGATCACCGTCACCGGCGGCAGCTCCATAGGGGTCACCCGACTGTTCATCTCCAGAAGACCGGTTTTTCGGCCCGGCCCCGCCTCATAGTAGCTTTCCAGCGAGGGGGTAGCGCTCCCCAGAAGCAGCAGGGCTCCGTGGTAGCGCGCCCGCCACCAGGCCACTTCACGGGCGTGATAGCGCGGCGCCTCTTCCTGCTTGTAGCTGTTTTCATGCTCCTCGTCGATGATGATCAGTCCCGGCTTCTGCAGGGGGGCAAAGACGGCGGAACGCGCCCCGAGAACCACCGGCGCCGCCCCAAGGTGAATGCGCCGCCACTGCTCCGCCCTCTCTCCGGGGGTGAGGCGGCTGTGCAGCACCGCCACCAGTCCGGGGAAGCGCCCGGCAAAAAGGTCGATCATCTG
>CAZQVX010000032.1:4594-11322 GCA_964596845.1 uncultured Syntrophomonadaceae bacterium
CCCCTTCTTCAGCAGGGTGCGCACCGTGTCGCTGCGCACGCCCAGACGGGTCAGCTCCTGCCGGGGCAGGGGACCGTGTTTTTGGACAAGTGAGAGAGCGCGCTGCTGCACGGGAGCGCGGGTCAGATCGGCCTCCGCCGCAGCCCCGGTCACCGCCAGCACGCGGGGCGTCAGCGGCCGGCCCTCGCGAAAGGGCGCCGGCAGCAGAGCATGAAGAGCTTCGATCTTGCGGCAGTAAAAGCGGTGCGACATCCAGTGCATCAGCGCCACCTGTTCCTTCTGAAGCAGCGGTTCACTGTCCTCCACCGCGATAATGTCGCGCACCTCATCCACCGCCGGTTGCGCCCGCAGGCGCAGCAGGTACCCCCGGTATTCCCGGCGGCCGAAAGGAACCCGTACCGCAGACCCCGGCAGCGCTTTTCCCAGTAGATGTTTCGGAATCCGGTAATCAAAGGGTCGATCTACCGCATCGCTGATCAGATCGATGAGAACTTCGGCATATTCATACATCTGCTGTGATTAACAAAATGACTTTGATTTGATAAAATGAGTGCAGCAGTGGATACAACATCATGTGATGAAAGGTTGATGTCAGTGTTTTCACTCCTCTTACCGGTCAAGGACGTCCTTAAGCAAAACCGCAGCTGGCTCATCCTGGCTGTGGTCATATTCCTGGCCGGATCGCTTCTGCCCTTCTTTGGCTCTGCTTTTCTAACCGGCGAAGCTCTTCCCGGGGCTGAAACACAGCTCGGCGAGCTGCAGAAGCTCTTCGATCTGATCCTGGACAGTCCCCCGCTGATCATGGTGCTGATGATATTCCTGAAAAATTTTATTGCTGTGGTGCAGATGCTTTTTTTGGGAGTGCTCGCCGGTATTTCGCCTCTGGCCACTCTCTTTTTGAACGGCTATATCCTGGGGGTCGTGGTATCGCTTCAGCAGGCTATGGGTAACACCACCCCGTCAATAATCATTTTGGGGATTCTGCCCCATGGGATCTTTGAACTCTTTGCTGTTTTTCTCTGCGCTGCGCTCGCTTTGAAACTGGGCTACCACTGCATTGCCTTTCCCCTGCCGGATAAAACACGCCTGCAAAGTTTCAGGTACATCTGGAAAGAGATTGTGGCGGTGATCCCCCTGGTGGTAACGCTGCTCCTCTGCGCCGCATTTATCGAGATCTTCATTACGCCTCATCTTCTCGGCGTGGTCATGTAGGCTGCACCACCCGGGCACACCACTTATGGAAGCAGGCGTCGAACCCGATGGAGAATCTGGTGGGCCAAGGTCTCCTTGGGCATCAGCGGCAGATCTTCAGACCGCCCCTCCCGGTCGATGAGTGAAACCTGGTTTGTGGGGACGGCAAATCCAGCCCCGGGAGCGGTCAGGTCATTCACCACGATAAGATCGAGGTTCTTCTGCTGCAACTTCTTGCGGGCGTTCTCCCCGGCCCGCTCCGTCTCCATGGCGAAGCCGACGAGGATTTGCTCTCCTTTGCGGCGCCCCAGCTCCAGCAATATATCGGGGTTCGGCTGCAGTTCAAGCATCTTTTCGAAGCTCTCTTTTTTCAATTTTTGGTGCGCCGCCTTCGCCGGACGGTAATCGCACACTGCAGCGGCCTTGATTACGAGATGACAATTTTTAAAATGATCCAGCACCGCTTCATACATCTCCCGGGCCGTGGTTACCGACACCAGCCGGGCCCCGGCAGGGCAGTTGAGCGCAGTGGGCCCGCTGACGAGCACGACATCGGCGCCTCTCTCCACCAGGGCGCGGGCCAGGGCATAACCCATAAGCCCGGTAGAGTGATTACTGATAAAGCGGACGGGATCAAGGGGCTCCCGCGTGGGCCCGGCAGTGACCAGGGCGCGCAGCCCCTGAAAGTCTTTTTTGGCCAGAACTGATCTGACAAAGTCTGCGATCTGCACCGGTTCGGGCATCCGCCCCTTGCCGGAGATGCCGCAGGCCAGCTCGCCCATAGCCGGTTCCATGATCCGGCAGCCCCGCTCGCGCAGTCGCTCCAGGTTGGCCTGAACCGCGGGGTGCAGAAGCATATGCTCATTCATGGAAGGGACAAGCACCACCGGACATTGCACCGCCAGGTAGGTCGTGGTCAGAAGGTTGTCCGCAATGCCTGCAGCCATCTTTCCCAAAGTGTTGGCGGTAGCCGGTGCGATCACCATCACCTGCGAAGCTTCAGCCAGGGTGATATGACCTACCTTTCCGCCCTCCACAGGGCGAAACTGTTCAATGAGCGCTGGACGGCCGGTGATGGTCTGGAAGGTCAGCGGGGTGACAAATTGGGCCGCCCCGGATGTCAAGATCACCTGAACTTCCTTCCCCTCGCGCACGAAGTTCCTGGCCAGTTCCGCCGACTTGTAAGCGGCAATCCCCCCGGTAACCCCCAGCAGATACATGTTTTAGCAGCTCCTCTTATTAAATTAATACTGCGTCCGTCCCGGTGGCAGCTCGATCTCGATTTTCCCTTCGCTGATCTCTTGAAGAGCTACCGTAACTTCTTTACGGGAGCTGCTTTCGATAGCCGGCCTGGCCCCGTCGCGCAGCTGGCGGCCCCGCTTGGCGGCGGCGATGACCAGGGTATACTTGCTGTTGACCTGATCCAGCAGCTGATCTATAGATGGATGGATCATTTTTCTTCACCTCCCCAACCGGGCGGCCTGGCGCCGCGGCTGATTTTACACTTTTCCGCCTCTATGATGGCATTTACCTGAACGGCCGCCTCCTCCACGCAGTCGTTGACCACCAGGTAGTCATAGTGCCGGTAGGCCGCCAGCTCGTGCCGGGCTGCCTCCAGGCGTTCCCTGGCGCGCACTTCATCTTCAGTGGCCCGGCCGGTAATTCGCGCGCAAAGCGCTTCCGCCGAGGGCGGCGCCAAAAATATGAGGACGGCCCCGGCTATCCGGCGTTTCACCTGCAAGGCCCCCTGAATGTCAATTTCCAGCAGCAGATCTTTCCCCCGGGCCAGGCTTTCCTCCGCCTCTCCCTTAAGCGTCCCGTAGAAATGGCTGTAAACTTGAGCCCACTCCAGAAAAGCGCCCTCTGAAACAAGCTTCTTGAACCGTTCGGGGGTGGTAAAGTAATAATCCCTTCCGTGCCTTTCTCCTGGCCGCGGGGAGCGGGTGGTCAGCGATAGGGATATCTCAAGGGAGGGCCGGTAAATACAGAGCCGCTCGCAGATAGTCCCCTTGCCTACTCCCGAAGGGCCGGAAAGCACAAAGAGCAGCCCTGGGTCCATGATTCGTCCTCCTGCAGCATTGGTTAACTGCCCTCTTCACCAGAATCGGCGCGGGCCTGCAAACGGTGCCGCACTGTTTCCGGCTGCACCGCCGAAAGGATTACATGGTTACTGTCGGCAATTATTACCGCCCGGGTGCGGCGCCCGTAGGTGGCGTCGATGAGGCTCCCCCGGTCCCTGGCCTCGCTGATCAGCCGTTTAATAGGCGCCGATTCGGGGCTGACAATGGCCACGATACGGCCTGCTGAGACAATATTCCCGAAGCCAATATTAATTAATCTGGTAGACAACTCAAGCATACCCCTTTTCTACCTGTTTCTTAACCGGATCTTTACTCGATATTTTGAATTTGTTCCCTAATCTTCTCCAGTTCGCTTTTTACCTCTACCACCAGGGCTGCAAGGCGGTAATCCTGGGATTTGGCCCCGACAGTGTTAATTTCACGAAAGATTTCCTGGGCTAAAAAGTCGAGGCGGCGGCCGGCGGGGCTTTCGCCCGCCAGGGCAGTCTTAAACGAGCTCAGATGGCTTCCCAGCCGGACCATCTCTTCATGAATATCCGCTCGCTCAGCCAGAACAGCGCATTCCATAAGGAGCCTGTTCTCGTCAAAGTGTGCCCCCAGGGCACCGGTGAGCTTTGCCTCCAGGCGCTGTTTCTGCTCCTCCAAAACTGCGGGAGCAAGGCCGGCCAGTTCACCCACCAGCACTTCGACCTGTCCCAGTCCGGCTTTTAAATCAAAGGAGAGGTTGTCTCCCTCTTCACTGCGCCGCCGGACCAGGTTTTGCAGCGCCTCCTGAAGCGCTTCTTCCAGCAGGGGCCAGAGGATATCCTCTCCGGGCGCGGCGCCCGGCGCCTGCAAAACCTCGGGCAGTTGAATGAGTTCTCCCAGGCCCATATTCAGAGGCAGCTCCAGGCGTTCCGCCAGGCCTTCCAGGGCCCGGTAGTAAGAGAGGACCAGCGCCTCGTTTACCACCACAATCTCTTCGCCGGCCGGCGAGCCGCTCAGGGTAATGTTTACCTCCACCCGCCCCCGCCGAATTTCTTTTTTCAGCAGACTGCGGATGCGATCTTCAAAAATATGCAGCTCCCGGGGAACCCGTAAAAAGAAATCAGCGTAGCGGTGGTTTACCGAGCGCAGCTCGACGGTCACCCCAAAACCCTCCCGGGAACAGCTTCCCCGACCGTAACCGGTCATACTTCTGAGCAAAGTATAAAGACCTCCCTTTTACTTACAAAAAAGCCCGTACTTTTCATCTCTGCCGGCCCGGCCCTATGTAGAAAGCTAACGGCGCTGCCCTGGCTGGATCTGCAGAGAAAATCATGGCAAATCCTATCTTAGCTTATCTTAACACCTGGGAAGGTCGAACTCAAGGGTATTTCGAAGCTATCGGCCGTTTTTGGCGGGATGGATGCCCTTAAACAGTGAGAAGGCGATATCACCCAGGGCAGGCAAGAAAGCGGCGGCGCAAGCAATGGCCCATTCGCCGGCGGAAAGGGGCATGGTGCCGAAAAGAGCGGATAACAGGGGGTGATAAATGACCGCGACCATGAGAACACAGGATGAAAGCACCGCCCCGTCCAGAAGAAGGTTTCGGCGGCGGGGACGTTTTGAAAAAGGAGCTTTTTCATTGCGGCAGTCGTAAACATAGACCAACTGGGCCAGAATGAGGGTGGCAAAGGCAATTGTCTGTGCCTTCGCGAGTTCTCCGCCGGAGCTCAGGGCAAAGCTAAAAAGCGATATAGTCACCGCCCCAATCATGATCCCGCGCAGTAGCAGTTTGCCCCATAAGCCGCGGCTGAAAAGTCCCTCTTCACGGCGGCGCGGCAGTTGCTCCATTAGCGTCTCTTCGGGGGGATCCACGCCCAGCGCCAGGGCGGGAAGGCCGTCGGTGACCAGGTTAATCCACAAGATCTGGATAGGCCGAAGCGGTAGGGGCAGCCCGCCGAGGATAGCCAGAAACATGGTCAGCACCTCCCCGGTATTGCAGCCCAGCATGAAACGAATAAATTTCCTGATGTTACTGTAAATGCTGCGCCCCTCTTCCACGGCGGCAACAATAGTGCTGAAATTATCGTCTGCCAAGATCAGTGAAGCGGCTTCCCGGGTCACATCTGTTCCCGTGAGCCCCATGGCGATACCGATATCAGCCTCCTTGATCGCAGGGGCATCATTAATTCCATCGCCGGTCATAGCCACCACTTCACCGCGCTGCTTGAGGGCGCGGACAATGCGCAGTTTATGCAGGGGGCTGACCCGGGCAAATACCTGCACCCGGTCGATGATCTGCCGCAACTGCCCGTCATCGAGAGCATTAAGCTCTTCACCCAACAGCACTTTGCCGCCGGGTTGAAGGATCTCCAGGCGCCGGGCGATAGCCTCGGCTGTGGAGCGGTGGTCACCGGTGATCATGACCACCTTAATGCCGGCCCGGCGGCAAAGGCGAATAGCGGGCAGAACTTCGGCCCGCGGCGGATCTTCAAGCCCGAAGAGGCCCACCCAAACCAGATCTCTTTCAACCTCCTCCAGGTCCGCCGCAACGGGCTCCGCGGTCGCTGCGGCAAGCCCGGCCGGCCCCCTTACAGAAGAGAGATCCCGGTAGGCTACCGCCAGCGGGCGCAGCGCCAGCCCGGCTATAACCTCGAGCTGAGCCAGCAGTTCCCGCCGTTTTGCCGTATTCAGCGGAGCGGTTTTATTATGTTCAGAGCAGTAATAGCGGCAACGCTGCAAGACAATTTCCGGCGCTCCCTTGAGCAGAAGCCTGCGGCTGCGTCCACCCTGGATCACACTCATCATTTTTCTTTCCGGTGAAAAGGGATATTCTCTCTCGCGCCGGCGCAGATCGGGCTGGATGCCCGCCGCATGGGCGGCTTCGAGCAGAGCCACCTCGGTGGGATCACCTGTAAAGGCGGCGCCGTCGCGGTATGCGTTATTGCACTGCGCAGCAATGAAGAGCGGGTAGGCCAGGGGGCCGCCGGCGCGCGTGCCGATATTTTCCCAGCCGCCTCCCTCCTCTTTCTTGATCAAAAACAGCCCATCTTTAAACTTGTAAAGGCGGCCGCCGGTGAAAATGCGATTTACGCTCATCTTGTTTTCGGTAAGGGTCCCTGTTTTATCCGAGCAGATCACAGTAGCTGAACCGAGTGTCTCCACTGCGGGTAGCCGGCGGACAATAGCCCGGCGGCGGATCATCCGCTGCACCCCCAGCGCCAGTGAAACTGTCACAATAGCCGGCAGCCCTTCGGGGATGGCGGCGACCGCCAGGCTGACCCCCGCCATAAACATGGCGTAGAGCGGTTCACCGCGCAAGACCCCCAGCAGGATCATGCCCAGGCAGACCGCCAGGCAGGCCCAAACCAGAATTTTACCGAGGCGACCCAGCCGCGCCTGCAAAGGAGTGGCGCTGCGCTCCGCCTCTGTGATCATATGGGCGATCTGTCCGATCTCGGTCTGCATGCCCGTGGCCACAACGAGGCCTTT
>CAZQVX010000033.1:0-1149 GCA_964596845.1 uncultured Syntrophomonadaceae bacterium
CTGCTCAGCGGTGAGGAGCCGGAGGTAGCCGCCGCCATTTACGAGCACTACCTGCCCCGCTATGCCGGAGACGGGGTTCCCGGCAGCGCTGCGGGAGCGCTGCTCTCGCTGGCGGACCGCGCCGACACGCTGAGCGGCTGTTTCGCCGTCGGGCTGCAGCCTACAGGATCTGAAGACCCTTACGCCTTGCGGCGTCAGGCGCAGGGAATCATCTCCATCCTGCTGCAGCATGAGTTTGACCTGACCCCGGCAGAACTGCTCGATGCGGCACTGTGGCTGCACGGCGAAGCGCTCTCCCTCTCAGACCGGGATCAAGGGACACTGCGCGGCGCTCTGCACGAGTTCATGGCGCAACGGCTTCGCTTCGCTTTGCAAGAGAAGGGGCTCAGTTATGACGTCATCGAAGCCCTTCTCGCTGTCTCCTGGCCCTCTGTGGCCGAGCTTTACCGGCGGGCTGCCGCTCTGGAGGAACATATGCGAACGGCTGCGCTTATAGATCTCCATGCCGCCTATACCCGTACGGCAAACCTGGCCCGGCAGTCTCGCAGCGGCCCTGTGGAGTGGGCGCTTTTGGCTGAACCGGCCGAAAAAGAGCTCTATCTGCGCCTTGTCGAAACTGAGCCCGGAGTAGAACAGGCGTTGCAGCAGCGGCGCTACAGCTCCTGCCTGGAGTTGCTCGGTTCCATGAGGGAGCCCGTTGATCACTTTTTTGATCAAGTGCTGGTCATGGCCGAAGACGAAGAGCTGCGCCGCAACCGGCTTCACCTGTTGGCGGCGGTGAAGGATCTGTTCAACCGCTTTGCCGACTTCGCCCCGCTCCAGTTGGCTGATTGACAGCCGGCCGCAGCAGTTTGCCGGCCCTTGCAGGGGTACTGCGTATTATAAAATTTGCCGTATGCCCTTCCGGTGGGTGGAGAAAATAAGTAAGCCGGAATAAATTGATAATAGTAGCGGGATCACTGAAGAACGGCTGCATCGTGTTTGATCTCTTCAACAAGTCCTGAAAGAGGGCAGTAAATTTAGCAGGTGGTCAGGGAGGTTGACAGCTTTGAGCGATCAGATGGTTTACCGCTTTTCACATGGCAGCGCAGAGATGAAGAATTTGCTTGGCGGCAAGGGGGCCAATTTGGCCGAGATGACGCGAATCGG
>CAZQVX010000033.1:1249-3970 GCA_964596845.1 uncultured Syntrophomonadaceae bacterium
GGCAGACAGCGGATCGCCTGGCTGCAGAGGCTGATGACCGTCGCTTCGCCCTTGACTGCTACCGCCGTTTTATTCAGATGTTCAGCGATGTGGTCATGCAGGTCGATCATAATCTCTTTGAGGAGATCCTGGCTGAAGCCAGGCAGAATCGCGGCGTAAGCAATGATGCCGGGCTGAATGTGAGGGATCTAGGAGAGGTGATTACTCGTTTTTTAGCCGCCTTCCGCCAGTCTACAGGCAAAGAGTTTCCCACTGATCCCCGGGAACAGCTTTTCCTGGCCATTGAGGCGGTCTTCAGCTCCTGGAATACACCGCGTGCTATCACCTATCGCCGGATCAACAAGATCCCCGATCATCTCGGTACAGCGGTGAATGTGCAGGCTATGGTTTTTGGAAACCTGGGCGGAGACAGCGGCACGGGGGTTGCTTTCACCCGCAACCCGGCCACAGGAGAAGCCCGGATATACGGAGAATACTTGCTCAACGCCCAGGGGGAGGATGTTGTCGCCGGCATTCGCACACCCCGCCCCCTGGCGGAACTCAGCCGGGAAATGCCGGAAATCTACCGGCAGTTTGCCGGACTGTGCAGCCGGCTCGAATCTCACTACCGCGATATGCAGGATATTGAATTTACTATCGAGCAGGGGAAACTCTTTCTGCTGCAGACCCGATCGGGCAAGCGGACCGCTGCCGCCGCGGTAAAGGTGGCGGTCGACCTGGTCAAAGAGGGGATGCTCAGCAAGGCTGAGGCGCTGCAGCGGGTCGATCCCGCAGGGCTGGAGCAGCTGCTTCACCCGCGCTTTGACCCCGGAGCCAGCCTTGATGTTATCGCTTGCGGCTTGCCGGCTTCGCCGGGTGCAGCTTCCGGTAAGGTAATCTTTGATGCTGACAGGGCCCAGGAGGCAGCGGAAAAAGGGGAAAAAGTGATCCTGGTTCGCCCGGAAACCACTCCTGATGATATCCATGGCATTTACGCCGCCGAGGGTGTGCTTACCAGTCGCGGTGGGATGACCAGCCATGCGGCGGTGGTGGCCAGGGGGGCGGGCAAGCCCTGCGTCTGCGGCTGCGAAGCGCTGAAAATTGACCTGAAAAATCGCCGGGTGATGATCGGGGCTGAAATTTACCCTGAAGAGACCACCCTCTCCATCGATGGGGCCAGCGGTGAAGTAATCCTGGGGCAGGCGCCGCTTATCGATCCCCAGCCAACCCCTGAATTCACCGAACTTCTGACCTGGGCCGATGAGATCAGGCGGCTGCGCGTACGGGCCAATGCCGACAACCCTGCTGATGCTCGCCGCGCCCTCGAGCTTGGAGCAGAGGGGATCGGCCTCTGTCGCACCGAGCACATGTTCATGGAAAAAGAGCGGCTGCCGCTGGTGCGGCGCATGATCCTGGCTGCTGATGCCGCCGAACGC
Organism: uncultured Syntrophomonadaceae bacterium; assembly: GCA_964596845.1. GTDB lineage: Bacteria > Bacillota > Dethiobacteria > DTU022 > DTU022 > JAAZIN01. Next base: position 2,665 of record CAZQVX010000033.1, read on the forward strand.
CAGGAAGCCCTGGAGCTGCTTCTGCCGGTGCAAAAGGAGGATTTCAAGGGGATTTTCCGGGAAATGGCCGGCCGCCCGGTGACCATCAGGTTGCTCGACCCGCCGTTGCATGAATTTTTACCCAACCGGGAGGAGTTGCTGTTGGAGGCAGACCGCCTGCGCCGGGAGGAAGCCGACGCGGAGCTGCTGCGGCAGAAGGAGACGCTGCTGCAAAAAGTGAATTCTCTGGCCGAGCTTAACCCCATGCTGGGCCACCGCGGCTGCCGCCTGGGGTTGGTGTTTCCTGAAATTTACCGTATGCAGGTGCAGGCTATCATTTTGGCAGCGCTGGAGCTCATCGACGAGGGGCTTTCACCTCAAAAGATTATGCTTGAGATCATGATTCCTCTCGTGGGCCATGTGGCTGAGATGAGCCTGATGAAAAGCACTGTAGAAGAAGCGGCCAAGACGGTGCTGGACGAGCGGGGCCGCAGTATCCCTTTCCTCACCGGCACTATGATCGAGCTGCCGCGGGCCTGCCTGGTAGCTGATGAACTGGCCGAAATAGCCCAGTTTTTCTCCTTCGGGACCAATGACCTGACTCAGACCACCTTTGGATTTAGCCGCGATGATGCTGAAGGAAAATTTTTGCCCTTCTATCTGCAGAAAGGTATTTTGAAGGTAAACCCCTTTATGGAAGTTGACCGGGAAGGGGTGGGCCGGTTAGTACTGGAGGCGATCAGCAGAGGTCGCCGGGCCCGCCCGGAGATCAAACTGGGGGTTTGCGGCGAACACGGCGGGGACCCGGCTTCCATCGAATTTTTCCACGAAGCCGGCCTCGACTACGTGAGCTGTTCACCTTACCGGGTGCCCATTGCCCGGCTGGCCGCCGCCCGGGCATCGTTAAACTCTAAAAAGGCCACAGACGGTGCCACAGGAGGGCAAAAAAATCACCGATCTGCCTCAGCAGATGAGGCAAAAAGCCCAGCCGCTTCGAGTCCTCTTGTGCCGTCAACTGTATCTCGGCAATAAGTTCGCCGTCGGGGGCTTTTAGGCGCAGAGTCCCGATAACATCACCTGCTTTAACCGGTGCAGCTACAGTGCCCGGAAGATCTAACTCTTCCTTGATTTTATATTTGCCGCTAAGGGGTACCACGGCCTGCACCGGGTCTGCGGCTGCAAGGCCTATTTCCCTTTTTTGGCCCCGTTTCACCGCTACCCGGGTGACAATCTCGTCTCTTTCGTAAAGTGTTTTCATGTTAAAATTGCGGAAACCGTAATTTAAAAGACTCTCCATGTCCTCCCGCCGCAGCTTTTCGCTGTCTGA
>CAZQVX010000033.1:4070-5171 GCA_964596845.1 uncultured Syntrophomonadaceae bacterium
GCAATATCAAGGGCGCTCATGTAATGATCGGGATCGTCCAGGCCGTGCGGGTTGACAAAATGGCTGTTCTCCAGGCCCAGTTCAGCGGCTCGCCGGTTCATCCGCTGCACAAAGACCTCCACGGAGCCGTTGAGATGTTCGGCTACGGCAATACAGGCATCATTGGCCGAAACGATGGAAATACCTTTAAGCAGGTCCTTGAATGAAACCTGTTGCCCGATATTTAAAAACATCTGTGAGCCGCCCGTTCTCCAGGCCCGTTCACTGACGGTGACCATGGTGTCCCAGTTGACCAGGCCTGAATCGAGATCTTCCATAGCTAAAAGCAAGGTCATCAGCTTGGTGATGCTGGCCGGGGGCCGCGGTGCGTGTGCCTCTTTTTCATAAAGCAGGGTTCCGTTTTCCGCATCCATGAGCACGGCGCTGCGCGCATTTAATTCCAGTTCAACCGCTTCTGCCGGCGCCGCAAAAACCGGCCAGGCGGCAATTTGAAGCAGCATAAGCGCGATTAAAAAACAGGTAAATCTCTTTTTCAGCAGCTGCATATGGTGAGTTACCTCCTAAAATATGATCTGCTACACCAAACAGGAAAGGGTGGTTTTAGTTGGTGCACATAATTGGCCTAAACGGCAGCCCCAAGAAAGACGGCAGCACCGCTTACCTGCTTGAACTCGCTTTAAAAATAGCCCGCCGGGAGGGCGCTGGAACAGAATTGATTCAGATTGAACCGCTGTTGCATTCACAAAAGTATCCATACTGCCGGGCCTGTTCATCTCCCTGCACCGGGGTTTGTTACCGCGGAAGCAGCCTTGAAGAGGCTTTCGCGAAGCTGGCCGGGGCCGACGGTATTATCATGGGCAGTCCCGTTTATTTTGGCACAGTTTCGGCCCAGATAAAAGGATTCTGGGACAAAAGCCGCCGGCTGCGCGCCGCGCATGCTTTACTCAACACTGTCGGAGCCGCTGTTGCCACCGGCGGCGCCCGTTACGGCGGCCAGGAGACAACTCTGAAAGCGCTGCACGACATGATGCTGGTCCAGGGGATGATCCTGGTCGGTGACGGCCACGCCTCCGCCGATGCCGGGCACCAGGGATGCTGCGC
>CAZQVX010000033.1:5271-9214 GCA_964596845.1 uncultured Syntrophomonadaceae bacterium
ATTATTTAAAATTATAGATTTTATGAAGTTATGGAGAGGAATAAAGGGTTACATCGCGAAATATTATGAATGTAAACTTTTTTTAAGACGAGGAGTGATATTTCTTGACTCAGTATCATACCCAGGCCTTACCGGAAAACTTAACTCCACCCTGTCAAGCAGCTTGCCCCTTGCACCAGGATGTGCGTGAGTATCTTCTGGCCATTGCCACGGGAGATTTTGATCGGGCATTGGCAATCATTAAAGACACCAACCCGCTCCCCTCTATCTGCGGCACAATTTGCGCCCACCACTGTGAGGATGAATGCCGCCGTCATGATGTAGATCAGCCGCCATCGATCCGCGGGCTGAAGCGTTTTGCTGTAGAAAACAGCAAAGCGAAGGCCCCCCGGTCCGAAGTTGCCCCCGGCTCTAAGGGTAAAGTGGCTGTAATCGGCGGCGGGCCCGCCGGACTGACTGCAGCGTATGACCTGGCTCGCCAGGGCTGCGCAGTAACCGTCTTTGATCGCGAACCGGCTATGGGCGGGGCGGTTCGTCATTACATCCCGCTTTATCGTCTCCCCGACGGGGCTATCGATGTAGATATCGAAGAGATCGCCGAGCAGGGGGTAGAGTTCAAACCCGGCTTTGAGCTCGGCCGCAACCTGTCGGTAGAGCAGCTTCAAAGCGAAGGATACGGAGCTGTCCTCATCGCCCTGGGCCTGCCGGTGAGCCGCGGCCTGGATATCCCCGGCGTTGAAGGGGAAGGCGCTCTCTATGCCCTTAACTTTCTTAAGGATGTCAAGCGCAATAACTTCCATTTCGAGGGGAACCCCACCGTGATCGTGGTTGGCGGCGGCAATGTGGCCATGGATGTGGCTCGTTCCGCAGTGCGCTGCGGCGCTGCCGCAGTCAAAGTGGTCTGCCTGGAGGGGGCCGGTGAAATGCCCGCCTTCCCCTGGGAAATCGAAGAGGCTAAAGAAGAAGGTGTTGAGTTCAACAACTCCTGCGGGCCCCATGCGGTTATCCGGGAAAACGGCAAGATCACCGGCCTGGAGATGATCGAGTGCTGCTCTGTTTTTGACAGCGCCGGCAGGTTCAGCCCCACCTATAATCAGGACAACAAAACAGTTGTAACAGGCGACCTGATCATCTTCTCTATAGGACAGGGAGGCGATCCCGGGCCGCTGAAAGGCCAGGTTGACCTCGATGAACGCGGCCGTGTGGTTTTTGATCGTAAGACTATGTCCACAAGCAAGCCCGGGGTTTTTGCCTGCGGCGAGATGGTTACCGGCCCGGGAACTGCAGTCCAGTCCATGCAGAACGGCCGGGTGGCGGCCAAGGCTATCCTGGCTCACCTCGACGGCGAAGATTTTGACGGCGGAGCGCTGGAGGAGCCTGTCGCCCTGGAGAAACTCGACCCTGAGGTGGCTGAGAAAATAGTCCGGGTAGAACGCCATGTAATCCCCATGATGGAGCCTGCGGAGAGAGTCAAGCATTTCCAACAGGCGGAATACGGCTATGATGTTGTTACCGCCATCAAAGAGGCTCGCCGCTGCCTGACCTGCCTTGCCGGTGCGGAGCGGATCGATGATCTCTGCGCAAATTGCCTCACCTGCGTGCGCGTTTGCCCTTATGATGTTCCGGTGGTTAACGAGGACGGGACAGTGAGCATACGCACCGAACAGTGCCAGGCTTGCGGGCTCTGTCTCTCTATCTGCCCGGCTTACGCTATTCGGTTTCGTGCGCCTATGGTGGAGGAAGCGGCCGCAAATATTGAGCCTGCAGCAAAAGAACTGCTGCAGAGAGCCAACGGCGGTCCGGCAGTGCTGGCTGTCACCTGCGGTTACGGCGCTTTTGCTCTGCCTGAGATAAATGGATACAAGGCCGACAACCTGGTGTTGGTGCGCTATCCCTGCGTCGCTAAGATTGACACTGTGCATCTGCTCAAGGCTGTAGAGAGCGGTGTGGACGGCATCATTGTGGCCGGCTGCAAGGAAGATGAACAGTCCGACTGCCCGCACAAGGATGCCGCCGGCTGGATTCAGAAGCGGATTGGTCATGTGAACGCGCTTTTGGAAGAGATGGGGCTCGGCGCCGGGCGGATAGTTTACCTGGAGCTGGCTGTTTCTGAGGCCGACGAATTCGAACGGGTTATCCAGGAGGCGGCGGAGCAGTTTAAAGAACTTTCCCCCTCCCCGCTGCGCTAGCCGCACCTGGTTGGGTTATTCCTTAACAAGGTTTTCAAAGAAGGGGCCGCCTGCAGAAGGCGGTCCCTTCTTCTGAGGGTAATTTCGGAATCAATTTGTCACATTCTGGCAATAATATAAAGTAGTTTCGTTACGGAAATTATCAGGTTAAGCAGGATTATCTACCGGGGCGTAGAATATAGTGTAACAGAAAAATAGCAGTAACTTCTATGCGCAGGGAGGAGAGTCCCGACCATTGTAGGATTTACGCCGAAAAATCGTTTATCCAGGGTTGCCTCGTCTCCGGGCATTATGGGATGAGGTTTTTCTTTCTTCCGGGCGATGGAGCGGCGGTTAAGATAATCTTAAAGATAATCTGGAGTTGGCGGTGAGTGCCTTGGCACAGGGTATCCCGGAGCACATTATTGATGAAGTCAGGCAGCGATGCGACCTGGTCGGCCTGGTCGGGCAGTACCTTGCTCTGGAGAAAAGGGGCAAGCAAATGCTTGGTCTCTGCCCTTTTCATAGTGAAAAAACGCCGTCTTTTACCGTTACTCCAGAAAAACAACTTTTTCATTGTTTCGGGTGCGGCGCTTCGGGCAATGTCTTTAACTTTGTCATGAAAATAGAAAATCTTACCTTTCCGGAAGCGGTCCGCTTTCTGGCCCGGCAAACCGGGGTGGCCATTCCCGAAACCGGATCGGCCGGTGGTGAAAAGAACCGGCTAAAGGAGAAAATCTATGATTTGAACCAGTTGGCGGCACACTTCTACGCCGATTGCCTTTGGAACAGCCCCGCCGGTAAAAAAGCGGCAGCTTACCTGCTAAAAAGAGGTATTAGCCGGGGAACGAGCGAACTCTTTCTGTTGGGTTACGCGCCGCCGGGATGGCAGAATCTGCTCAACTATGCCTTCAAAAAAGGGGTTTCAGCTGAGCTTCTGCTTCAGGCAGGGCTGATTTCGGCAAGCGAGCGCGGGGGCTATTACGACCGGTTCAGGGACCGGCTCATTTTTCCCATTTTCAATACGGGAGGGAAAGTAGCCGGGTTTGGAGCAAGGGCGCTGGAGACGGGCGATAAAAGCGGCCCGAAATACTTGAATTCTCCGGAGACGCCTGTCTTTGAAAAAGGGACATTCCTCTATGGCCTGCACCTGGCCAGGGAGCAGATCCGCCGCCGGAAGGCAGTGATCGTGACGGAAGGCTACACCGATGTGATCACAGCTTTTCAAGCCGGGATCAAAAATGTGACAGCATCCCTGGGGACTGCTCTCACCCCGGCCCAGGGTCGGTTAATGCGTTCCCAGGCCGAAAAAGCCATTATCGCTTACGATGCCGATAGCGCAGGTGCATCAGCGACATGGAGGGGACTTAAAATATTGCAGGACTCCGGCTGCCTGGTTGAGGTTGCCGATTTGCCCGAAGGCAGTGATCCCGACAGTTTGATCCGGCAGCAGGGGGCGGCCTATTTTGAAGAGTTGGTTTCGCGGGCGAAACCTCTTGCAGAATATCGACTGGAGGTTTTAACGAGGCGTCATAACCCGGCATCAGAAGAGGGCCGGCTGCGCTTTCTTGAGGGGGCGCTGCTGATGCTTCAGGATATTACGAACCTGGTAGAGCGAGATGTTAACCTTAAGCGGGTTGCTGAAACGCTCGGTGTTTCTGAGGGAGCCGTCAGGCGTGAGCTGGTGCGGCAGCAGAAAAATCAAAGGGTGGCCCGCGGTCATAATCTGGGGATAAAAGATCAAACTAAGGTTAATCAAATAAAGACCAGCCCGG
>CAZQVX010000033.1:9314-10847 GCA_964596845.1 uncultured Syntrophomonadaceae bacterium
CTGAAAAATTGGCCAGAATGACCAGGGATTGCATTGAAAGTGTAAATCGGGAAAAGCTAGCCAGGCAGCAAGAATTGCGGCAGCGAGTCCTGAGAGAGATAGATCAGAAGAAGCAGTACGATGATCGCACCAAAAAAATACTTCAGGAGCAGTTGCATGTGATCAAACTACTTAAAGGCGCTCCCTATCGTTCCGGAGGAGGAGAGAATTTGCATGGCTAAAGATATAGAAAAAATTGCCTCTTTGGAAGAAGTTCAGCAAGGTTTGATCGGAAGCGGCAAAAAGAAGGGCTCTCTTTCTTACAAAGAGATTATTGATACACTGCAGTCCTATGAACTTTCGGTGGAAGCGCTGGACCAGTTTTACGATCAACTTGCGGAACAGGGGATTGAAATACTCGATGAGGCGGCCGGCAGCGGCAAAGGCTCTTCGACCGGGACGGCGGACGATGCTGAGGGGACTGACGAGGCCGAAGAGACCACCAAGAACGAAGACCTTTCTTTGCCCGAAGGGGTGGCCATCAACGATCCGGTAAGAATGTACTTAAAAGAAATAGGCAAAATCCCTTTGCTCACTGCTGAAGAAGAGGTAGAGCTGGCCAAGGCCATTGAAAACAACAGCGAAGAGGCCAGGCGCGCACTCGCCGAGGCCAACCTGCGATTAGTGGTAAGCATTGCTAAAAAATATGTGGGGCGGGGCATGCTTTTTCTCGATCTGATTCAGGAAGGGAATCTCGGTCTGATCAAGGCTGTTGAGAAATTTGATTACCGCAAGGGTTATAAGTTCAGCACCTATGCTACCTGGTGGATCCGCCAGGCCATCACCAGGGCCATCGCCGACCAGGCGCGCACTATTCGCATCCCGGTGCATATGGTTGAGACTATCAACAAGCTGATTCGCATCCAGCGGCAACTGGTCCAGGAACTCGGGCGCGAACCGCTCCCCGAAGAAATTGCCCGGGAAATGAACATCACCGAGGAGCGGGTTCGGGAAATCCTGAAAATTGCCCAGGAGCCCGTCTCTCTGGAGACGCCCATCGGTGAAGAGGATGACAGCCATCTTGGAGACTTCATCGAGGATCAGGAAGCCCAGGCACCGGCCGATGCGGCGGCTTTTGAGTTGCTCAAAGAGCAGCTCGAGGATGTTCTTGACACTCTGACGCCACGGGAAGAGAAAGTACTACGTCTCAGGTTCGGCCTCGATGACGGGCGCTCGCGTACCCTTGAAGAGGTGGGGCAGTACTTCGGCGTCACCCGTGAACGGATCCGCCAGATCGAAGCAAAAGCGCTGCGCAAACTGCGTCATCCCATGCGCAGCAAACGCCTTAAAGACTATCTGGAGTAAACCTCTGATATTTACAAAAACACCGCTGTCGCCGAGGGGGCGGGGTTCCACTCCCGCCCGCATATTCCGCCTTCGCCCGGGGATCAGGGTGTTTTTTGTAGACGAGAATTGCGTTCGCCCGTTCGACCGCTATAGATCTAAATATCTCTCCAAAACTTGACGCAGGCAGCCTGATCCGTTATAATCTCA
>CAZQVX010000034.1:0-3651 GCA_964596845.1 uncultured Syntrophomonadaceae bacterium
CCATGCGTCCAAAAAAGGAGGGGCCCGGGGACAGTCACCGCGGCTGCTGCCGCTAAAAGTATAAAATCAGCCGGTTGTTGTGAAGCGGGAAGCAAAAAGTTAATTTTTGCTTCCCCAATTTTTATGCGGTCAGCTCACTTGTCTTTTTCGGGGACAAAATTTGATATAATGAATCGAAAAGGGGGTGGGCGGGTGCAGCAGGAGATCAGAGGGACAACCCCGGGGAGAAGCCCGGGCAGCGGCGGCAAAAAGTACCAGACCATTACGTTCGGCTGCCAGGCGAACGAATTTGATACCGAGGTGCTCGCCGGAATGCTGGAGAGTACCGGTTGCAGCGCCGCCGCCGGCCTCGATGAAGCAGACCTCATTGTGATCAATACCTGCGCCGTCCGCCGGAAGCCGGAAGAAAAAGTGGCCGGCCTGTTGGGCAGGCTGAAAGCGCTCAAGGAGAAAAAAAAGGATCTGGTTATTGCCGTAGGCGGGTGCATGGCCCAGCAGCCGGAAGTAGCGGCGAGCCTGGCCCGGCGCTTCCCTTTTGTCAATCTTATTTTCGGAACCCATGCGCTGCCCCGCTTCCCTGAACTGCTGGAGCAGGCCGGGGCGAGCCGCCGCCCCCTGGTCGATATTTCGGAGGAGTCCGTCTCCAGGGAGGGGCTGCCGGCGCGCCGGTCCAGCAGTTTTAAGGCCTGGCTGCCGGTGATCTACGGCTGCAATAACTTCTGTTCATACTGCATTGTGCCGCACGTCCGCGGCAGGGAGCGAAGCCGGCCTTTCGGCGAGGTTCTTAGCGAAGCCCGCGGCCTGGCGGCAATGGGATACCTGGAGATAACCCTGCTGGGCCAGAATGTCAACTCCTACGGGCGCGACCTGGGGGAAGGGCGTGATTTTGCCGATCTGCTCGGGGAGCTGGACCGGATCGAGGGGCCGGCCCGGCTCCGTTTTCTGACCTCGCACCCCAAAGATCTTTCGCCGCGCCTCATCGAAACCATGCGCCGGGGCAAGAAGGTCTGTGAGCATATGCACCTGCCGGCACAGGCGGGGAGCAACCGGATCTTGAAGCTGATGAACCGGCGCTATACCCGCGAACACTACCTGGCGCTGGTATCCGCCCTCAGGGAGGCCCTCCCCGGTATCTCTGTAACGACGGACATTATGGTCGGCTACCCCGGTGAGACCGATACTGATTTTCAGCAGACCCTGGAGTTGCTCGAGGCGGCCCGTTTCGATCAGGCTTTCACCTTTATCTATTCACCGCGCCCGGGCACCCCATCGGCGGAGAAAGAAGAAACGCTTTCGCCGAAGGAAAAACAGGAGCGGCTGCAAATCCTGGCCCGGCGCCAGAACGAGATCAGCCTGGAGATAAACCAGGGCCTGGTAGGCCAAAAAATGGAGCTTCTGGTTGAAGGGAGAAGCAAGAACAATCCGGGGATGCAGAGCGGCCGCACCCGCACGAATAAGCTGGTCCACTTTCCGGCGGCGGATGATCTTACCGGAAAGCTGGTTGAAGCAGAGATTACCGGGGCCTACACCTGGTACCTGGCCGGCGAGATCGCACGCCCCGCTTCCGGGCGCCCTGGGTAAAAATTATTTAAGCCGGCGCTCCGCTGCCGGAACAACTGACCGTTGAAACTATGTCACCGGGAGGCGAAAACAAATGAAGAGGAAATCATTTTCAGTTCTTCTCTGCACGCTGCTGCTGCCGGCGCTGCTGCTTTTGGCCCCGGCAGGCTGCGGCCGGGCCAGGCCCGAGGCGGCGGCCGAACAGTTCTTCGCTCTCTGGGCGGAGCATGATTACGCGGCCATGTATGAACTTTTAGACAGCGCCTCCCGGGAGGCTTACTCAGAAGATTACTTCACTGAGCGCTACGCCGGCATCAGCCAGGGTATCGATTTGAAGGGTCTAGAACTCAAAGAGGTGGCGAAAGAAGAATCAAGCGCCGACGGGGCGCTGCTCTCTATAGCTGTCCGCCTGGAGACCTCTACGGTCGGTGTGATTCCCGTCAATTACACAGTCGAGCTGAGCCGCGCCAACAAAGAGGCCCCCTGGCTGCTGCAATGGCATCCCGGGCTCATCTTTCCTCAGCTGAGCGGCAGCCGCAAGGTCGATCTGAAGCGGGAGATGCCGGGGCGGGGTGTGATTACCGATCGCAATGGTGAGATTCTGGCCGGGCCGGGCATTTTCAAAGAGTTAGGCGCCGTGCCCGGCCGCTATACCGACGAGGCGGCCTTTGCCGCTCAGGTAGGAGGACTTCTGGGCCTCTCCCGGGAGACGGTGCTTGACAAGCTGCACCAGCCCTGGGTCAGCGAGGGGCTCTATGTTCCCCTGGCGGTCCTGACAGCTGAACAGGAGGGCCTCGCAGAGCGGCTGCTGCAGATCCCCGGGGTGATGATCAACGAAGTAGAGCGGCGCAGCTATCCCGCCGGGGCGGCTGCAGCCCACCTGACGGGCTACCTGGGGGAGATCACCGCCGAAGAGCTGGCTAAGATGGACGCCGAAGGCTATAGCGCCGGTGATCTGCTGGGCAAGAGCGGCCTGGAAGCGGCGCTGGAGCGGCGCCTCGCCGGAAGCAAGGGTTACACCCTGCGCATTCTTGAAGAAGACGGCAGCGAGGCGGCGCTTATCGCCAAAAAAGAGCTTGAAAAAAGCGAGGATATTGCCCTGACCGTCGATCTGGATCTGCAAAAATGCGCCGCCGAAGCCCTGGGCGATAAAAAGGGCGCGGTGGTGGCGATAGATCCGCGCAGCGGCGAAATCCTGGCTCTCTACAGCAACCCGGCTTTTGACCCCAACCGCTTTATCGCCGGTATAAGCGCTGCGGAATGGCAGGGTCTGGCGGGCGATCCGGCCCGGCCTTTTTTAGACCGGGCTCTCTGGGGACTTTATCCGCCGGGCTCTGTCTTTAAACCCTTTACCGCCGCCGCCGCCATTGCCGAAAAAGTGCTGGATCCTGCCGCCAAAGTGGAGATTGATGGGGAGCGCTGGCAGCCTTCGGCGGCCTGGGGAGATTACTATGTTAAAAGGGTCCATCCCGAATTAAAGAGAGTGGACTTGAATGAAGCCATGAAATTTTCCGATAATATCTATTTTGCCCGGGCCGGGCTGGCTCTGGGCGAAAAAAAGTTTATGGAATACGGGGCGCGCTTCGGCTTCGACGAAGGGATTACCTTTCCACTGCCGACAGCCCGCTCCCGCCTGACCCGCGAGGGTATGAGATCGGAAGTGCAGCTCGCCGACAGCAGCTACGGCCAGGGCGAGATCATGGTTACGCCCCTGCAGACGGCTCTTCTCTACAGCGTTTTTGCCGGCGGCGGGGATATGCCCCAACCGCAGCTGCTGCTTCCGGCGGAGCCTCTCCCCTGGAAAGAGAGTGTCGTCGGCCCTGAGGTGGTGCAGACGGTGCACAGCGCCCTGGTGGAGACGCTGCACGGATCGAAGGCCCCTGCGGCGGCCGGGATGGTGCCCGGCTTTACCGCCGCCGGCAAAACGGGGACCGCCGAGGTGGAGGCTGGGGCGGGAAACATCTGCTGGTACGTGACCTACGGACCGGCTGAATCGCCCGGTATCGTGGTGGCTGTCGTGGTCGAGGAGGGGACCTGGGCGGGGACCGACGCCCTGCCTGTGGGCCGCGCCGTGCTGGAGCGCTACCTGGG
>CAZQVX010000034.1:3751-7845 GCA_964596845.1 uncultured Syntrophomonadaceae bacterium
GCCCGGGCTTCCATCCCACCCCCAGGTATTATTGTCATTCTGAGCGAAAGCGAAGAGTCTCTGCATTGATCTAGCTATTTAGCTTATCGTAGGTCTAGAAAACAAATGTAATTCCCGGATTCTTTCAGCTAAAAAGGATGTGAGCGCCTTTTGAATGATTTAACCCCGATGATGAAACAATATCTCTCCTTCAAAGAGCAGCACCCGGACAAAATCATCTTTTTTCAGGTGGGAGATTTTTTTGAGATCTTCTTTGAAGACGCTGCGGTTGCCGCCAGAGCCATGGATGTGGTGCTCACGACCCGGGACAGCAATAAAGAGAATCCCATCCCCCTGGCCGGGGTGCCCATCCACGCCGCAGATACATACTTAAACAAGCTGCTGGCCCGGGGCTACAAGGTGGCTGTCTGCGAACAGGTGGAGGAGGCGGCCGCGGCTGCCGGGCTGGTGCGCCGCGAGATCACCCGGATTCTCACTCCGGGAACGGTGACCGACGCGGAGATGCTCGAGGAGAGCAGAAACAATTATCTTGTCTCTATCAGCTCTCTCCCCGGCGGCGGAAAGGGCTATTACGGCCTGGCGGCAGTGGATGTATCCACCGGTGATTTTCGCATTACCGAATGGGCCGGGGAGGAGGCGGCTGCCGCCTTAGCCGATGAATTGCTGCGGCTGCAGCCTGCCGAGTGTATCTTCAGCTCCGGGGCCGCCGCAAAGCTGTTTCAACCTTACCTGGAACAGGGCGGCATCTCCGGTACGGTATTTGACTATATGGCGGGACCGGAGCAGGTCCAGGCGCTTCTTACGGAGCAATGGGGAGAAGCACTTTGGGAGCAGCTTTCCCTTTCACGCTACCCGGCGGCGGCAGCCGCTGCTGCGGCGGCGCTGAGCTACCTGCGCATGCTGCAGCATCCCGCCCGGGGCCGGCATTTCCGCAAACTGGAGCTGACCTCACCCGGCGGCCGGATGTTTGTGGACGGGATTACCGCACGTAATCTGGAGCTGACCCGGACTATTCGCGACAGAAAAAAACGGGGGAGTCTCCTGGGCCTGCTCGATCACTGCCTTACGGCGATGGGCCGGCGGCTGCTGCGCCTCTGGGTGGAGCAGCCGCTGACGGATCAGCATCTCATCGAGAGGCGCCTCGATGCTCTAGAGGAACTTCTGCAAAACCCGCTGGCCCGCAGTGAGCTGTGCTCTATTCTGGAGCAGCTCCTCGATCTGGAGCGCTTCTGCAGCCGCCTCTGCTGCGGCCGGGCCGGCGCCCGCGATCTGCTAGCCTTAAAAGAGACCCTGAAAAGCCTGGCGCCGCTGACCCCTCTTTTGGAAAGCTGCAAAAGCGAACTGCTGCAGTCTTTGCGGCAGCTGCCCGATTTCAGCGCGCTCATAGGGCGCATCTGCGCCGTTCTCGTCGATGATCCGCCGCCGGCGCTGCGCGAAGGCGGCCTCATTCGCGACGGCTGCAGCGAAGAAGTGGACCGGCTGCGGAGCATCGCCAGGGACGGCCGCAGTTGGCTGCTCGACTTTGAGAAGAAAGAGCGCGATCGCACCGGCATAAAATCGCTTAAGGTGAGCTATAACCGTAATTTTGGCTATTATATTGAGGTGACCCGGCCCAACCTGGGCCTGGTGCCTGAGGAATACCACCGCCGGCAGACCCTGGTCAACGCCGAGCGTTTTATCACCGGTCCGCTCAAAGAGATGGAGGAGCAGATCACCGGTGCCCGCGAGCAGCTGTGCCGCCTCGAATATGAGATTTTCGAAGCCTTTCGCGAAGAAGTCGCCTTAGAGGTGCCGTCGCTGCAGGCGGCGGCCTCCCGGCTGGCCCGCCTCGACTGCCTGCAGGGCCTGGCCGAGGCGGCGGAGCGCCGGCGCTACTGTCGGCCCCGCTTTTCACCGGAGGGGAGGCTTAAGCTCAAGGGCGGCCGCCATCCCGTGGTGGAGCAGGACTCCGCAGAGCGCTTTGTGCCCAATGATCTGCACATGGATGAAGAGAGGCATATTCTCGTCATCACCGGACCCAACATGGCCGGCAAGAGCACCTATATCCGCAGCGCCGCCCTCATCTGCCTCATGGCGCAGATGGGCGGCTTTGTGCCGGCGGACGAGGCCGAACTGCCCCTTTTAGACCGCATCTTCGCCCGGATCGGGGCCAGCGATGATCTCAGCAGCGGGCTGAGCACCTTCATGGTGGAGATGCAGGAGACCGCTTCCATTCTCAAAGAGGCCACCCCGCAGAGCCTTCTGGTGCTCGACGAGATCGGCCGGGGGACCAGCACCTACGACGGGATGAGCATTGCCCGCAGCGTCCTGGAGTACATCAGCCGCCGGATCAAGGCGAAGACCCTCTTTTCAACGCACTACCATGAGTTGACCAACTTAGAAGGGGAGCTGCCGGGGATCAAGAATTACACCATGGCGGTGAAGGAGAAGGGGAAGGAGGTCCTCTTTTTGCGGCGGGTGGTGCCGGGGCGGGCGGACAAGAGCTACGGGATCAACGTGGCCCGCCTGGCGGGGCTTCCCCTGGAGGTGCTGCTGCGGGCCGAGGCGGTCTTGGCCGAACTGGAGGCGGCGGCCGCGGCGCCGGGGAGCCAGCTCAGCCTTATCCCCCTGGTCAGGGAGCAGCCGCCGGAGGACTTAAGCACCGGCGAGGTGCTGGAAGCGCTGAAGATGCTGGATTTAAACCGGATTACTCCACTGGAGGCGCTGCAGCAGCTCTACCAGCTGCAGCAGAAGCTGTTCCAGGCCTATGCCGGAGACGGAGGAGAGGGCGACTGAGAGAGCAAAGGGGTATGTGGATATAATGATCAGGATTCTGGATCTGGAGACTTCCGAGAAGATTGCCGCCGGTGAAGTTATTGAACATCCCGCCGCGGTGGTAAAGGAACTGGTGGAAAACTCCCTGGATGCCGGGGCCCGCCGTCTCGAGGTGAGCGTCGTTGAAGGGGGGAAGCGGTCCATCAGCGTTATTGACGACGGCTGCGGCATCGCCCCTGCAGAGGTGGCGCTCGCTTTCTCTCGCTTTGCCACCAGCAAGATCAGAGCGCTGGAGGAGCTGGAGGCTATTACCAGCCTGGGCTTTCGCGGCGAAGCGCTGCCGAGCATCGGCGCCGTGTCCAGGGTGACCCTGACCACGCGGCGCAGGGAGGATTTGTCGGCGGTGCAGATAAAGGTGCAGGGAGGGGAAGCTTTGCCGCCGGCGGAGGTGGGAGGACCCGAAGGCACCGCTGTGCTGGTGGAGGATCTCTTCTACAACACCCCGGGGCGTCAGAAATTTCTGCGCGGGGGCCCGCGGGAACTGGCCCGCATCAGCGCCCTGCTCACCGGCATGGCCCTGGCTCACCCGGCCTGCTCCTTCAAGCTCATCAGCGATGGGCGGACGGTGCTGCGCACCACCGGGGACGGCTCCCTGCTTCATACCATCGGCGCCCTCTACGGGAGCGAAACGGCTGCGGCGATGCTGCCGCTGCGCGGCGGCGATTCCTCTACCGGGCTGCTGCTCGAGGGCTACTTGAGCATGCCGCAGCTCACCCGGGCTTCCCGGCGCTGGGTCACGGTTGTGGTCAACGGGCGGGTCATCCAGAGCCCTCTGCTGGCCGGGGCGCTGGCGCGGGCCTACGGCGGCATGCTGGCCCGGGGGCGTCATCCCCTGGCAGTGATCTTGCTGCAAGCGGCGCCGGAGAGGCTTGACGTCAATGTGCACCCGGCGAAAAGTGAAATCCGTTTCCACCGCCCCGAAACATTCAACGAACTGATGTTTCGCACGGCACGCAGCGCTCTTCACGGCCTGCCCGGCGGGGAAACGGCGCCGGCCTGGGTCCGGGAGAAACAGCAGGAATGGCGGAGCCGGCAGCAGCAGCTGCTCTATCCGGAAAGGTTTCAAGGGGAGCAGGATGTCCCGCTCTTCCCGGCAGGGCCGCTGCCGCTGCATTTCGAGAGCGCCGCTGGACTTTCGCCCCATCTATTTAACGACGGTGTCGCAGAGCCGCCCCCCGATGGGGCTCCGGATCGCTGCCGCTTTATCGGGCAGTTTTTGCAGAGCTACCTTCTGGCCCAGAGGGGGGAGGAGCTTCTCATCATTGACCAGCATGCCGCCC
>CAZQVX010000034.1:7945-10733 GCA_964596845.1 uncultured Syntrophomonadaceae bacterium
TACCTTCTGGCCCAGAGGGGGGAGGAGCTTCTCATCATTGACCAGCATGCCGCCCATGAGCGGGTGCTCTATCACGCCCTCACCTCTGAAGCTGAAGAGGGCGCCGGCGCCGGCTGGCGGATTTCACAGCTCACAGTGCCTCTAAGCCTGGAAATGCCCCCGGCCTGGGTGGGCCGGCTGGAGGCAATCAGGCCCCAGCTGGATGAAGTGGGGTTTAACCTGGAACCTTTTGGAGATAATAGTTACATTATCCGGGCGGTGCCCTTTTCGCTGCAAGAGGGCGGGGATGGGGAGATTTACGCTTTTCTCGAAGAACTGCTTCAGGAGGAGCCTGAGCCTGGGGAAGAAAGACGGGAGCGAATTTTGAAAACAATTGCCTGTCACCGCGCGGTAAAAGCGCATCAGCCGCTCACCCGGGCCGAGGCCGAGCAGCTCATCGGCGATTGGGAGAAGACACCCGGGGCGGCCCGCTGCCCTCACGGCCGTCCGGCGGTGCTGAGCTACCGGCGCGGCGAACTGGATAAAAGTTTTCAGCGCAAAGGCGGCGGCTGATGATGCGTGAAAAGATCCCCCTGCTGGTTCTCACCGGTCCCACCGCTGCCGGCAAGAGCGCCCTGGCCCTGCGCCTGGCGCCGCTCCTGGGGACGGATATTATCAGCGCCGATTCGGCCCAGGTCTACCGCGGCCTAGATATCGGGACGGCCAAGCCTTCAGCCGCCGAGCAGAAGCTGGTCCGGCACCACTTAATCGACCTGGTGGATCCCGATGAGGATTACAGCGTCGCCCATTATCAGCGTGACGCCCAGGCGCTCATCGGCAGGCTCTGGGGGGAGGGCAGGCTGCCCTTTCTGGTGGGGGGGACGGGGCTTTACCTGCGCGCTGTTACAGAAAATTATGCTTTCGGGAAAAAGGGCGGGGACCAAGCCTTCCGGGAGCGGCTGGAGGCGGAAGCTGATGCAATTGGCCCTGAAGCGCTTCACGAAAGGTTGAAAAAACTCGACGGCGCGGCGGCTCTAAAAATCAGCCCCCGCGACCGGCGGCGAATCATCAGGGCACTGGAGGTCTTTCACCTCGAAGGGCGCCCTATCTCCCAACAGGTGGCCCGCACGCAAGAGGGGGCGCCGCCTTACCGGCTGCTCATCTTTGCGCTGACCCTGCCGCGGCCGCAGCTTTACCGCTCCATTGAAGAGCGGGTGGATATGATGCTGGAGCGGGGCCTGCTCGAAGAGGTGCAGGCTCTGCTCCGAAAAGGCTACCCGCCAGGCTGCCCGGGGATGCAGATCCTGGGCTATCGCCAGCTGGCCGCCTCAATTGCCGGGGAGATGGATCTGCAAGAGGCGGTGGCGGAGATCAAAAGAGACACCAGGCGTCTGGCGAAGCGGCAGCTGACCTGGTTCCGGCGCGATTCGCGCGTCTGCTGGCTGGAACGCCCCCCAGAGTCGGGCCCGGAGCAACTGGCTGAAAAAATAAAGGAACGGATAAAGGAAATCTTTGCTTGAAAAGAGAATAATATAGCCTATAGAAAAATGGAGGGACCCCCATGAAAGGACCGCTAAATTTACAGGACACTTTTTTAAACCAGCTGCGCAAAGAGAACATGCTGACCACCATATTTCTGGTCAACGGTTACCAGATCAAGGGTGTGATCCGCAGCTTCGATCAATTCACCGTGCTCATCGAGGTGGAGGGTAAACAGCAGCTGGTTTACAAGCATGCTATTTCCACCGTTATCCCGGTGCGGAACATCAGCCTGCAGCAGCCTGACGACAGTCGCTCGGAAGCTTAAACCGGCCTAAAACAACGATCCATCGAACATAAAAAAGACACTGAGCGCAGGTGTCTTTTTTACTTAGTGCGAATGCCTTAGTGCCAATCTCCAACATAAGCCATCCCCTAATCCTGGATGAATATTTCAAACCGGGACATCTTTATAATCATCGCCAAAAGATATCCGCTCCAGGCTGGGTCTTTCTGCCGGGGATCGTGTCACCCTCATATGTGAGGAAGACCGTGTAATTTTGATGAACTCTGCTGTTTATGCTATGAAAATATTGCAATTGCGGTATCCAATAATAGGGTAATGGCATAACGGGGTGTGGTAGCGCTTTGTTCGTAAAGGGGGCGGGGGTCGGTTTTGGATAGGGTTGAATACAATTTGGAATACTGCACCAGTAAGTTTCGGCTGGACCATGATAAATAAGTAGGAGAACCATCAAAATGCAGTACGAGGAACTCATTTCGAATATTTGTAAGCAAGAAAACTTAAGGATTAATCATTCCGGCTATGATGAAGAGTTTTTCGGTAACTTTTATATTGATATTACGTACAGCGATAGACTGGATATCCAAGTTGTGCGGGATCGAGGTGTTGTCGAAATAGACATTTTGTTTTCATGTTTATTTTTTAAAACGCAGATTCCCTTGAGCTTTGCTGTAAATTATGTAAAACATAAAAGTAAAACATGCAGGGAATTTACATTTAACAGCCTTGGCGCCGCACAAGAATATTTATTAAACAATATCGACACGCTGGATGTAATTGTAAGTAATAATTTAATGAAAAAAATTGCACGGCGATGGTCATCCGTTTCCAAGCAGGTACTGTTTCCAAGTAGGTACTTGTAATTTGGATGCCCTGCTGCTAAAATTCACCTGAAAAAGTGTTTATACCGCAAACCGCTGAAGTAATATCCTTTAAAATCAGGTTATTTGGCGGCAACCGCCTATAATGACAGCCTTGGGGCAGACATAAAAAGATAACAGCAAAACCAGGAAGATAAAGGGGCCA
>CAZQVX010000035.1:0-2261 GCA_964596845.1 uncultured Syntrophomonadaceae bacterium
ATAAGGCGGCAGAGAGTGAACCCGTTCTGCTTCTATCGGCGGGGGATTATACCGGGGGGACGCCCTTCGGCTGGCTGGTCCCCGAGGGGATTCCCGCCCAGCTCAAGGTCATGCATCTTATCGGCTATGATGCAGCCACTATCGGCAACCACGAATACGATTACGGAACCGATCTGCTGGCTAAATACTTGCAGGCGGCGGGTTATCCCGATGCCAACGCCGAAACAGTGCTTCTTGCCTCCAACACTGTTCCCCCAAAGGACCACCCTCTGGCGAAAATATTCCGGCAAAAACACCTCATCGAGCTGGAGAACGGCCTCACTGTGGGACTTTTTGGGCTTATCGGCGAAGATGCTGTTGCAGTGGCCAACAGCCCTGAACCGGTAGAATTTACAGATCAGCATGAGACGGCTGCAAAGATAGTGGCACAGCTAAAAGAAGAAGGAGCAGATCTGATCATTGCCATCACCCATTCAGGGGTTGAAGACGACCGCGAACTGGCACTGAAGGTGCCGGGAATTGATCTCATCGTCGGAGGGCATTGCCATACAGCGCTTATGGAGCCGGTGCTCGAAGGAAAAACGATCATTGTCCAGGCCGGCTTTCTATTGAAATTCTACGGTTATCTGGAGCTGGCTGTTGATCCCGGCAGCGGATCTGTACGGGTGCGCAATGACGAGGCGGAGAAACCCTACCTTATTCCTATTGACGATAAGCTCAAACTGGACCCCAGGGTGAATGAGGCTATCACCGTTTATACCGGGGAGCTTAATGCACTGGTAGCCAGGCGGACGGGGGGGCGTATCTTAAACATCCTCGATACAGTAGCCTATTGTGACTTTGAGATTCCCAGGACGCCGGCGCCCCGCGAGGCCACGCTGGGCAACTTTATCGCCGACGCTATGCGCCTGGTCACCTCTCAGAAAACAGGGCGGCGGGCTGATTTTGCCGTGCAGGCTCACGGTTCCATCAGGGGCGACCTTCTCCCCGGCAGTCTGGATCACTCTCGCGGCAGAGTCACCTTTTATGATCTGGCCGACCTCATCGGCCTGGGCGTCGGTCCGGATAACCAGGCAGGCTACCCCATTGTCTCGGTCTATCTCACAGGCGAAGAGGTGCGCCGCGCTCTGGAGGTGTCGGTGATCCTGGAGCAGATGCTGGGTAGCACCTTTTATCTGCAATATTCCGGCTTGCGCTATGATTACGATCCCCGCAACGGTATTCTTTTTACTGTGCCGGGGCTGGATCTCCCTGTGCCCTCGACCCGCGCTGTGGTGCGGGCGGAGCGCTACACCGGCGAAGGGCGCCAGGGCGCCGACGACGACAGCTATGTTCCGCTGAAGCGAGGGGACAGTGAGCTTTATAATCTGATCACAGACACTTATATTCTTTCATTTCTGCCCCAGGTCGGTGAGATGCTGCCCATACTGAAAATAGAGCCAAAGGACAGCTCCGGTAAACCCATTTCCGTGGAGGAGTTGGATCAGCTTATTGTCAAGGTTGACGGCGAGGAGCTTAAAGTCTGGCAGACGGTCATTGAGTATGCCGCCTCCCAGCCTCTAAATGATCAGGGCAGGGCCCAGATTGATCCCTACTATGCTGAAACAGCGGGCCGGATCAACAGGGTCCGATCCGTTCCTTTTCTGATCTGGCCTCTGCTGATCCTGTTGGTGCTCATTGCTCTGCTCTTCTTGCTGATCCGCAGAGCCCTCCGCTGGAGACGCGCCCGCAGGGCGATTTTGGAAGGCAAAAAGGTTTGATCATGTAAGGAAGGGGAGAATTTTAATTATGGAACATCTCTGTTACCGCCTCAGCGGCCGGGTATATGTGGTGACCGGAGGCAGCCGGGGGATCGGATTGGAGATTGTCCGCCGCCTGGTCAAAGATGAGCAGGCGAAGGTAGTGCTCTGCGCCCGGAAGCAGGAGGGGCTGGACACCGCTGCGGCCGCACTCGGTGCCGGCGATAACCTGCTGGCTCTGCCTGTCCATGTCGCCCATGAAAAGGAAGTAGCCAACCTCTTTGAGCGGACCCTGGAAACTTTCGGAAGGGTCGATGGGCTGATCAATAATGTGGGAATGAACCTGCTGACGGCCTCTGTTGCTGATGCAGATCCCTCTTCATGGCAGAAAATTATTGATTCAAACCTCTATGGGACCTACCTTTGCTCCCGGGCGGCGGCGCAGATCATGAAAAAGCAAGGCCGGGGCAGGATTGTAAGCATCTCCTCTATTGCCGCGCGGCGGGCGGCTCCCGGGATGGG
>CAZQVX010000035.1:2361-3846 GCA_964596845.1 uncultured Syntrophomonadaceae bacterium
TTTCTTTACGGCATGCTTCCGGTATTTCTCTTCTTCTCTGCGCTTTGGATTCCCTCGCCCTTTCACGGCCAGGCGGGGATGTTTTTCTGGTACCTGGTTCTCTTTCTCTTTTTCTCCACCACCTATACCATGGTGATGGTGCCTTATGTGGCTCTCAATGCCGAGATCAGCCTTGACTACAAGATCCGGGCCAGGTTTACCGGCTTTAAACAGATCTCTGCGGGTTTTTCCAGCGCTGTCTGTCTCATCGCCGCAAAGCCGATCATCGAACTCTTTCCGCCCGAACAGATCCGCACCGGCTATGCCGTGATGGGGCTCGCCTACGGGCTGTTTTTTGCCCTGCCCTGGCTGGCGATCTTCTACGGCACCTGGGAACTGCCCCGCAAGCTCGACGAGGTGAAGCGGCAGTCCTTCGGCCAGGTCATGGCCAATTTTTATTCTGTCTTCAAGAACCGGTCTTTTCGCATTCATGTCGGTATCTTCGTCTCTGCTTTTGCCGGCATGGACTTTGTCATGGCGCTCTTTCTCTTTTATCTGACTTATTACGTGGGCCGGGAGGAACTGTTTCCCTTTTTGATGATCTTTTTTGTGGCCGCCCAGGCTCTCTCCCTGCCCGTCTACATCAAGATCGGCAACGTTTACAGCAAGGGCAAGGCCCTTTTTGTCGGCACGGTGATCTGGCTGATCGGGCTGCTGGTGGTGCTGACGGTTTCACCGGACCGGCTCTCCCTGCCCATTCTGATCCTGGGCACAATCCTGCTGGGCAGCGGCATCTGCGGCGGCACGACCATGCCCTGGGTGATGCTCCCTTCCATCGCTGATGTAGATGAGCTGATCACTGCCCAGAAGCGGGCCGGCACCTATGCGGGGATGATGACACTTTTCCGTAAAATTGTCAGCGCCTCGGTCATCTTTTCTACGGGCGCCTTTCTCAGCGCTATCGGCTTCGTCTCGGGCGCAGAAACCCAGGCTCCGCAGACGGTGGCTTACATGCGTCTTCTCTTCTTCGCGGCTCCCTTTGTTACCGTCACCATTGCTCTGTTCATGAGCCTCAAATTCAAGATCACGCCCCGCAGCCACAGTTTGCTCAGAAGCGAGATCGATCGTCTTGAGGAGGGCGGCGACAGGGAAGCCTGTGATCCGGAAACCCGGCGTGTCTGTGAACTCGTGTCGGGCATGCCTTACCGCGATCTTTACCGCAGCTAGGTCCTGACCCCATTGTCAGTTAGAACGGCGCCCGCGCCGTTTTAACTGACTGTCCCTGGCTGCCGGCCCTGTCGGCTACGCTTTCTCCCTGAAGGGAACTTCTTCGAAGGCCGCTTCACAGGGGTTGCCATCGGCCACCCACATCTTTCTGTCATGCATGTCCACGATCATGCTGCCCAGCGTGCTTCCCGTCACCCCGTGGCAGCAGACCGTGTGATCTGCGCCCACGCCATTGTTGGCACTGTGGTCTTGCAGGATCTCCATCAACGCCTGCACAGT
>CAZQVX010000035.1:3946-10731 GCA_964596845.1 uncultured Syntrophomonadaceae bacterium
GCAGGTCTCCAGCGCCTCCATCAGGATAAACTGGTAGGGGACGCCTTTGAAGCGCAGATCGGGCCCCTTCCATTGCCTGGAGTTGTTCACGCAGACCATGAGGCCGTGTTCGTTGACGCCCTGGTGGGCGCCCGCCAGCGGCGCCTGCGTCACGGTAGTCGTGGCGAAACGCCCCGCTTCTGCGGGGATCTCCCGCCTGATTAGCTGGTAAGGCCGGAGCAGGTTGGGGAAATCATAATTTCGCCCGGAAAGCGGTTTGCCTTCAGCAGTTGCTTTGGCCGTGGCGTGAACTTGTGTGCATCCTCCCGGAACCTTCATGCTCTTGCCCGCTTCGCACATCATGATCTCCATGAATTGAATGCCCCAGCAGAGCTGCTCGCTGATACCCAGCCCTTCAGCCAGCCCGCGCACCCGCCCTGCCTGGACAGGCAGGTGGGTGCTGACCGCTTTCTTGATGTTCAGCTTGCCCAGCAGCCCCAGTGCCGGGATAATCAGGCCGCCGGGCAGAAACCCCGGTTTGTTCTCGAGCCACATTTCCGAGGTGAAGAAATCCTCCATCATCTGCTCGTATTGGGCCCGCATCTCCCTCCCCTGCCCGCGGCCTCTCTCGCCGGCGCTGCCGTCCAGATCAAGTATTCTCAACTCACAACTCCCCCTCTCAGATAATATTATGAAAACTATCAAGAGTAAAACAACTTGCTCTAATTATACCCTAACCTGCCCTTTCAGGAAAACAGATGTTGCTCTGCCTTTCGCTGCAGTGCATACAGAGCATACAGTTTAAGTGCCGGTCCCTGCTAATGCGTCAAGATCTATAGAAGTGAAGCCCGGGTGTGTCAAAAAAGGAGAGTGCTGCTTACAATATAGCGAGATGTAAAGAGCATTGTCATGATCATCTCGGGTATGGATGATCTTTCAACAGAGGAGGTGAAAAGTGTGGTCACAATAATTGAAGATTATATCCCGCGCGGCCGGCGTAACCGGCCGGGTTACAGGCTTATTCCCCGCTATATCACAATCCACGATACCGCCAACCCCAACGCCGGTGCGGACGCCAGGGCTCATGCGCGCTATGTTAAGGGCGATGCTGCGGCTTCCATCCCGGCAAGCTGGCATTTTACAGTTGACGATCAGCTCATCGTGCAGCACCTGCCGCTGGATGAAAACGGGTGGCACGCCGGCGATGGCACTAACGGCATCGGGAACAGAGAAAGTATCGGCATCGAGATCTGCGAAAACAAGGACGGCATTCGGGTGGAAGCGGAAAAAAATGCAGTCTGGCTCACAGCGGCACTGCTCCGCGATTTTACCCTGGGGCTGGAGCAGGTCAAGCAGCACTATCACTGGTCGGGTAAAAACTGCCCCCGCGTGCTCCGCGGGCGCCCCGGCGGGTGGGACTCTTTTTTAAATGCAGTCCGCCTGCAGGTGCAGCCCCCCGCCGGCACACCGCTTCAGGGCCGGCCCCTGGCGACTGTCCAGCAGGCGCAGGAATGGGCCCGGCGCAGGCAAGCGCATGCCCGCTTTATCGCCATCGCCCCGGATTACTGGCGCTACGGCGCACTCACGGGGATCCGGCCGGAAGCCCTCTACGCCCAGAGCGCCAAGGAGACCGCCTTCGGCCGCTTCGGCGGCGCGGTGCAGCCCGGTCAGAACAACTGGGCCGGGATCAAGGTGCGCAGCCCCAAGGGGGACAGCACAGCGGATTTCGAAATCTTTGACACCCCGGAGGAGGGAGTCAGGGCTCATTTCAACCATATGTGCGCCTATGTGGGGTTGGAGCCGGTGGGTATACCCCACGGACGCTATTGGGTGCTACTGGCGCAGCCCTGGGCCGGCCAGGTTCGCTTTGTCGAAGAGCTGGGTGGTAAATGGGCTTTGGGTGCAGATTATGGTGTGAGCATCGTGCGCGACTACCTGAAGGGACTGCTGGAGACGCCCTCGCCCCCCGCTGTCGAACCGCCGCCGGACGTTCCGCCGCCTGTTGAACCGCCTGTAGAGCCGGATGAGCCCGGATCCGGGCCCGAGCCGCCCCAAGTACCCGATCCAAAACCACCGGAAACACCCGGAACCGATCCTGATTTGCCGGAGACGCCGCAACCGGGCGGCTGTCCTCTCAGCTTTCTTTTTAAAGGGGCGATGAACTTTATCCGCCGCTCTTTTAGAATATTGCAGAAAAATGGAAAATGATCCTGCCGGCCTGCTTGTCATCCCCTGGAAGCCCGGATATAATTGAAAGAAGGCGTCCGGGGGCTGACGTTGCAGGCGGGGGAGGAGATCGGTTGAAAGTTACGGTTATCGGCGGGGGGTCAAGCTATACTCCCGAGCTCATCGAGGGGATACTCGAAAAACGCCGCTCCCTTCCAGTTACTGAAATCTGTCTTGTCGATATAGAGGCAGGCGCTGAAAAACTTTCGGCTGTGGCCGGCCTATCCCGCCGCATGATCCGGAAAGCCGGGCTTGCAGAGCGGATCGGATTGACCGCCGCGCTGGATAGAGAGGCCGCACTTTCCGGCGCAAATTTTGTCATCAGCCAGTTTCGCACCGGCGGCGCCGCCGCCCGCCTGAATGATGAACTGCTGCCGCTGCCCTTCGGTATTGTGGGCCAGGAAACCACCGGCCCCGGCGGTTTTGCTGCGGCGCTGCGCCAGGTTCCCGTTGCTCTCGAGCTGGCAGCGGATATGGAGCGTCTATGCCCCGATGCTTTCCTGATCAACTTTACCAACCCTTCGGGTATTATCACCGAAGCCCTGCAAAATGAGAGTAATGTAAAATGCGCCGGGCTGTGCAATATCCCCTTAACCATTGAGAGGTTGCTGGCTGCTTTTCTCGATGCAGATCCCGGGCGACTTGAGCTGACCTTCACCGGACTGAATCATCTTAGCTGGGTTACCGGGGTCTTTCTTGATGGCGTTGATGTGACTGACCGGGTAATCTCCTCCCCAGAGGCGGCCTTCTTTACAGCACATGATTTTCCGGAGATCGATCCCCGGCAGGTTCAAGAATTGCTGTGCAACCTGGGGGCGCTTCCCTCGCCCTACCTTCTTTACTACTATTTTCCCCGGCAGACTTATGCGGCAGTAAAGAAGAAAGCCGGTGAAGGCAGGAATCGGGCCCGGGTAGTTCTCGCTCTCGAAGAGGCGCTATTTGAGAAGTACCGTGATCCCGCCCTGGATTGTAAGCCGTCGCAGCTTTCCTTGCGCGGCGGGGCTTTCTATTCTGAGGCGGCGATTTCCCTGATGCAGGCGATCAACGCAGGCGACGCGACGAGGCAGGTTCTAAATATGCGCAACGGCTCCGCCATTCCCCATTTACCGGCAGCCGCTGTGGTGGAGACAAACTGCCTCATCAGGGAGGGAAAGATCAGGGTCCTCTCACCGGGGCCGCTGCCCGGGACGCTTCGCGGGCTGGTTCAGCAGGTCAAGGCGTACGAGCAGCTGACCATTGAGGCGGCCCTGGGCGGAGACAGGCGCGCCGCTTACCTGGCTCTGCTCAACCACCCCCTCGTGGGGGGGGCGGATAGGGTGCAGGCTCTGTTGGATGAAATTCTGAAAATAAACGCGCCCCACCTGCCGCAATTCAGCTAGCCGTCAGGGGGCGGATTGGGTAAACGTCCGATCTTTCCAGAGGGGAAGTGGTGAAAGTGAGTTCGAAATACTTTGCGGGTATTGACGGCGGGGCGACAAAAACCATGGCTCTCTGCGGTGATGGAGAGGGCAACCTGATGGGTTGCGGCCTGGCCGGCCCCTCGAATTACCAGATCACCGGTACTGCGGCAGCGCTGCGAGAGGTGGCGGATGCCCTGGATCTGGCGCTGCAGCAGGCCGGTCTGGATCGCATTGATCTTGACTTCACCATTTTTGCTCTGAGCGGCGCTGATCTGCCGGCAGATTTTAATATTTTGCAGCAGCAGCTGCTCCGTAATTTCCCGGAATTCAAATTTAAACTGATCAACGACGCCTGGGCCGCCTTCCGGGCGGGAACAGATAAGCCCTTTGGGGCGATCTCTATCTGCGGGACCGGGGCCAACGCCGCCGCCCGGAACCGGGAAGGCACAGAAGCCGCCCTGCGCAGCCTGGGCTACGAATGCGGCAACTGGGGCGGCGCTGCAGATCTGGCCCGGGAGGCGCTGCACCACGCTTTTCGTTCCGAGGAGGGGACCGGGCCGAAAAGCCGCCTGGAGGGGGATGTGCTGGCTGCCTTCAAGGGTGAATTCAGCGATTACAGCCGTTTGGCGGAAACGCTGCGCGATGATCTTTCATTAAAATACCGCAGCATTGCTCTGCTGCCCACCCTTGTATTCGCAGCAGCCGGCGAGGGCGATGCTGTGGCCCAGGAGCTGCTGATCCGGATGGGGACGGCAGCGGGCGGTGACTGCGCTGCAGTGATAAAAGCCGTGGGTATGGCGCGGGAGGCCTGCGATGTAGTCCTGGCCGGGGGGATGTACGCCGCCGCCCGGCAGTACAATCCGCTGCTCATAGATTCCTTCATGCTGGCTTTGCACCGCGCTGCTCCCCGCGCCGGGCTGCGCCTGCCGGCTTTCGAACCGGCTGCCGGCGCCTACCTGCTGGCTGCAGAGGCGGGGAATCGGCCTTTGCGGCACAGCGACGGCAGTGCAGCCGCCGCCCGGCTGGCCCGCACTTACAAAGAGCTGAAGCTTACTGCGGTCGGGCAGGAAAGTAAATAGATTTCGGGAATATGGTAAATGTAATCATATGTCCCGGGAAATATTAACCCCGGGGTCAGTCCTGAAGGTTTAGCAGACAGACCTGCAGAAAGAGGTGCTTTTTTGTTTGCAACGGTGCAGCAAATTGCCCGCTACATTGAAGATTTAGCCCCGCTTTCCCTGGCGCTGCCCGGCGATCCCGCCGGCCTGCAGGTGGGCGATCCCCATGCCCCGGTGCAGAAAGTACTCGCCGCTCTGGACCTGGATGAAGCTGTCCTGGAAGAGGCGGTTGCTAAAAAGGCCGGAATGGTTGTGACTCATCACCCGCTGCTCTTTGAGCCGCTGTACTCTTTAGATGAGAGCAAGCCCCAAAACGCGCTGGTGGCTGCAGCCACTCGCAGCCGTATTGCTGTTTACAGCGCTCACACAAACCTTGATGCGGCTCCCCGGGGAGTGAATTATGTTCTGGCGGAGCGGCTCGGCCTGGCGGAAGAAGACCGCCGTGTCCTGAAGGTTACCGGCACCGAGCAGCTTTTAAAGCTGGTTGTTTTCATTCCCGCCGGCCGCGAAGAAGAGCTGCTGGAAGCCCTGGCCGCGGCGGGGGCCGGCACACTGGGCCGCTACAGCCACAGCAGCTTCCATGTTTGCGGTACCGGGACATTCAAACCGCTGGAAGGCAGTGATCCCTATATCGGACAGCAGGATCGGTTGGAGCGGGTCGCGGAGAAGAGGCTGGAGACCATTTTGCCCGCTTCTCGCCGGGAGACTGTCGTGCGAGCCCTGCGCGAAGTGCATCCCTATGAGGAGCCGGCTTACGATTTCTACCCTCTGGCTTTGGAGGGCGAGCCCCTGGGCCTGGGGCTCGTCGGCAGTCTGCAAAACCCTCGCACCCTGCCGGAAGTTGCGGGCCTCTGCCGCAAAGCACTCGGGTTGAAAACTTTGCGCTGCTGGGCGCCGCCTGGCCGTAAATTCAGCCGGATCGCTCTTTGCGGCGGCAGCGGCGGTTCGCTCATTGATTTTGCCGCATCAGGAGGGGCGGAGCTCTTCATCTCCGGAGATTTCCGCTATCACGATTTGCAAAAGGCCCAGGCTCTCGGCCTCGGTCTCATTGACGCCGGGCATGGTGAAACGGAGCTTCCCGTGGTCGCCTACCTGGCTGCATATCTCAATTCATGCCTGCAGAAGACGGGTTACAAGACGACTGTGACGGCTGCCGAATCGGAGCCGTCCCGTTGGCTGTCAATGTGAAGGCAGGCCGAAAGGCCGCCTTTTTTATTGGAGGAAAGGGTGATTGGAATTTGTCTTTAAAAATGTTATGGAAACTGCAAGAGATCGATCTGGCCATCAAAGAGATAGAAAATGAGATAGAGAACAGCCCGCTTCGCCGGGAGGCCGAGGAGGCGGCAGAGCGCCTGGCAGATCGGGATCAGGACTTAGATGAGGCGGAACAGGCTCTCCGGGAGCAGCGGAAAAAGCTCAAGAGGGGCGAGCTCGACCTGGAAACAATTGCTTCGGAGCACAGCGAGCTGCACCAGAGGCTTTACAGCGGCGAGGTGAAAAACATCAAGGAGCTTGAGCAGATGGAGCTCAAGCTGCGCTCAGTCAGCCAGAATCAGCTCACAGTGGAGGAGGAGCTGCTGAGCATGATGGAGTCTATTGAGGAAATGGAACGGCAGATCGAATTTCTGGCCGTGCAGAAGAAAGAAACGGCAGCGGATCTGCAGCAGCGGCGGCGGCGTCTGGATGAAAAGCTGGCTAATCTCGGCGGCGATCTGGAGAATCTGCAAGGCCGGCGCGAGGATACAGTTGCGCAGATCGAGCCCCGCTACCTGGAGCGCTATCGGGAGCTGGCCGGCAGGTATCATGGTCGGGGTCTGGCCCGGGTGATAAAGGACATCTGTCAGGGGTGCAACGTCTTCATATCTTCGGCGCAGCGGGTTTATCTCTACGATCCCCAAGCTATGGTTTACTGTGAAAGTTGCGGCCGCCTGCTGGTCCGTTTTACCGAAGAAGAGTTGCAGGATGAAGAATGGGAGACGGTGGAACCGGTGGAACGTGGGGCAGAAAGGGCAGAATAACCCTGTTGAAGGAATAAGGGATCCGCTATATAATGATGTACTGA
>CAZQVX010000036.1:0-5895 GCA_964596845.1 uncultured Syntrophomonadaceae bacterium
AGGGCAGGTTGATCCCCGTTACCGGCATTGATCCGGTGACCATGCCCACATTAACCAGGACTTGCAAAGCCAGCATCGCCGTGATGCCGGCAGCGAGCAGGCTGCCGAAGGTATCAGGCGCAGTGAGTGATATCTTCATCCCCCGCCAGACCAGCACAAAAAACAGCAGCAGCACAGCTGTAGCGCCCACAAAACCCAGCTCTTCGCCGATGACGGCGAAAATAAAATCATTATGCGGAAAGGGCAGATAGTAAAGCTTCTGCCGGCTGCGTCCCAGGCCCACGCCAAATATATGCCCCGGCCCCAGGGCATAGAGAGATTGAATGATATGGTATCCCGTCTCGGAAGGGTCGGCCCAGGGATCGAGAAAAGAAAACAGCCGCTTGACCCGGTAGGGCTCCTTGATCGTAATCGCCACCAGCGCCGGCAGCGAAACGAGTGCCAGCGCAACTGCCTGTTTGAAGGGCATCCCGGCCAGGATCACGATGAGCGCGGTGCCGGCAAGCAGGATCAGGGCACTGCCCAGGTCGGGCTGTTTGACCACAAGCAGAAAGGCAATCCCCGCCAGAAGCAAGGGCACGAAACTGCTCGACCAAAATTTCTCCATTCTGATGCTGCGGCTGCTCATGAAAGCCGACGTAAAAATAACAAAGGAAAGCTTACAGAATTCAGCCGGCTGAAAAGTAAAAGCGCCCAGGTTAAGCCACCGTTTCGCCGTAGTCCCCATGTCGGTGCCCAGCGGGGTAAAGATGAGCAGCAGCAGGGCAAAGCTGAGCAGCATAAAAAGAAGAGAAAAACGGCGCAGCTTCCAATAATTCAACCGGGACATAACATACATGGCCGCCAAACCGAGGACGATCCAGAGAGCCTGGCGCCGCAAGAAAAAATAGGGGTCGCCCCTCTCCTCCTCGGCGATAACGTAACTGGCGCTGAAGACCATTACCAGGCCGATCCCCAGCAGCAGCAAGGTGACCATGATCAGGGCATAGTCAGGATCCCGGCGCTGTTCTTTTTTCATACTCCGCCCTCTTTTTCGCGCAACTGGTAGACTAACTCTTTAAAACGGTTCCCCCGGGCTTCATAATCGGCAAACAGATCCCAGCTGGTGCAGGCCGGTGAAAGGAGGACCATCTCCCCGGGACGGACGCGTGACCAGGCTTCGGCCACCGCCTCCTCCAGAGTGGCTGCTTCTACGAAGGCAGTAAAGCCCGTTTCGGCAACCGCCCGGGCCAGCTTCTCCCTTGACTCTCCGAAAAGGATCACGGTGGCGGCCTCCTCCTTGATCACCCCCGCCAGCTCCGAAAAATCGCTCCCCTTATCCCTGCCCCCGGCGAGAAGTATTTTCTTTTTTCCGGGAAAAGAGCGCAGCGCCATGATCACCGCACCGGGGTTGGTCCCCTTGGAGTCGTTGATGAACTCCACACCGCCGATCTCGGCCACGAACTCCAGGCGGTGGGCGATAGCTTTGAAGCGGCGCAGCACCCGCCCGATAGCCGCAGGCGCCGCCCCCGCCGCCCAGGCCGCCGCAGAAGCAGCCAGAGCATTTTCAAGGTTATGCGCACCCGGCAGAGCCACCTCGCCGACGCCGCATAGTTCGGCCACCACTTCGCCCCCGTTAAAAAGGCAGACCCGCCCTCTCTCAATGCCGGCGCCTCGTTCCACCGTATCCCGGGCAAACCAGAGCAACCCGGCCCTTACATCTTGCTTCAGCCGGGCGACGGCGGGATCGGAGAGATTGAGCACCGCAAAATCGCACTCAGACTGGTTTTCGAAAAGCCGTGCCTTGGCCCGGTAATAATTTTCTGCACTGCCGTGATAATCGAGATGGTCCTCCGAATAATTGAGGTAGACAGCCACTGCCGGCCGGAACTTTGAAATATCAGCCAGCTGAAAACTGCTCAGCTCCGCCGCCACCATCCCGCCTGCAGCGACCCGGCTCACCGCTTCGCAGAGCGGCAGCCCGATATTGCCGGCGGCTACGACCCCATTAAAACGCGCCTCGGCAAGCATCTCCGCCACCAGTGCGGTGGTCGTAGTTTTTCCGTTGCTCCCCGTAATCCCCACCAGGGGCGCCTTCATAAAAGCATATGCCAGCTCGATCTCAGATAAAACCGGTATTTGCAGCGCCTCTGATCTTTTGAAGAGATCCAGCCCGGGGGGCACCCCCGGACTTTTTATCACCAGGCTGATTCCCGGAGAGGCCAGTTCGGGCGGGTTCCCCCCCGTTATCGCCTCTATCGTGTCAAATTTTTTTAAGCGAGCCAGCTCCTGCTTTAGATCGCCGGCGGGGCGGCGATCGGTTACCACCACCCGGGAAGCCCCCAACTCCGCCAGCAGCGCCGCCGCTGCCAGTCCGCTGCGGGCCAGGCCCACCACGATCACAGTCTGCCCTTTAATGAGATCAATCAAGATGCCACAACCCCTGTCTGTCCATTACAGCCGCCATTCAAGAAGTCCGATCAGGGCAAAAATAAAGGCCAGCCCCCAAAAAGTAATGACCACCCGCCACTCGCTCCACCCTTTCAGTTCAAAATGGTGATGCAGCGGAGCCATCTCCAGCAAGCGCCTTCCTGTCAGCTGAAAGCTCAAAACCTGCAAGATTACTGAGAGGGCTTCAAGAACATAGATGCCCCCGATTATAATTAGAAGCAGCTCCGCCTTTGTCAGAATAGCTGCAGCGGCAAGCGCACCGCCCAGCCCTAGAGAGCCCACATCTCCCATAAATATGCGGGCCGGATGCAGGTTATAGATGAGAAAACCAAAACAGCCGCCCACCAGCGCCCCGCAGAAAAAAGCCAGATCAATCCGGCCGCTCTCCAGAGCAATGTAAAGAAAGGCGAGCAGGCTGATGATGGCGGTCCCTGTAGCCAGGCCGTCGATGCCGTCGGCAAGGTTGACCGCATTGGAGCTGGCGATAATGATAATAAAAATAAAAAGCGGATAAAACCAGCCCAGGTTAATGGAAAAAGCGGTAAAGGGAACCTCCACGGCAGAGCTGTAATCTCCCGATAGATAGAGCATGCCGGTAAAAAGAGCTGTCAGGAGTGCCTGCCCGGCAATCTTGTTGCGGGCTTTAAGGCCCAGCGAGCGGCCCTGCGCCATCTTGGCGTAGTCATCCAGCCAACCGATGAGAGCGCTGCCCAGGGTGAGCAGAAGGGCGATCCCCAGGCGAAAGCTGAAGCCGGCCGTGAACAGAAGCGCCGCCGCGGCGGCAATGAGAAAAACCAGCCCGCCCGCTGTGGGCGTCCCCGCTTTTTTCAGGTGCCGGGCGGGGCCGTCAGCGCGGATCTGCTGCCCAAACTGGCGCCGCCGCTGGATCTTAATAAAAAAGGGACAGATCACTGCGCTGCCGGCAAAGGCAATTAACGCAGTGAGAAATATTTCCTTTTGCACTATTCAATCTCCCCCGGTATATCCGTCAATGCCTGAACTATTTTTTCCATGTGCATACCGCGTGAACCTTTCACCAGAACATACCATCCGGAGCCCGGTCCCGGTAAAACATCTTTAAGGGCCTTCAGGGCTTCGGCATGATCCCGGCAGGCCGCAGCCTGAAGGCCCGCTGCGGCAGCCCCGGCAGCAATCTCTGCTCCCAGTTCACCCACAGTGACCAGAGCCCTGATCCGGGCAGCAGCGGCAAAACGCCCGACTTCACGGTGCGCCTCCGGCGCCCCGGGGCCGAGCTCGAGCATGTCCCCGAGAACAGCAACCGACTCATCCCCGCCCAGCTCCCGGAGCGTCTCCAGCGCCGCTTTGACAGAGTCCGGATTGGCATTGTAGCTGTCGTCGATAACCCTGAATCCGGCGGAGCCTGTCAACAGCTGCATCCGCCCGGCGGTGATCTCGCTTCTTTCCAGGCCCTCCTGCATCTGCGCCGGGTTCACACCAAAAAGGTGACCCACAGACAGCGCGGCCAGGGCGTTGCTCACCAGGTGCCGGCCGGGGTGAGACAGGCTGAATTCTCCCGTTGCACCTCCGGGAAAGGCCACCCTGAACACACTGCCTTCGCCTCGCTTCGAGAGGGCGACAACCCGAACCCCGCCGTGCATAAATCCATAAGTATAAACTTTTCCGTCAAAATGCGCACCCATCTCCCGGAGCCGGGCATCATCACCGTTTAAGACAGCCGTGCCCTGCGCACCGACAGCCTGAAGAAGCTCCGCCTTGGCGGCGGCAATTTCATCGATACTGCCCAGCATCTCCAGGTGGGCTGTGCCGATATTGGTGATCACCCCCATATCAGGAAGAGCCCAGCGGGCCAGTTGGGCAATTTCACCCGGCGCACTCATCCCCATCTCCAGCACTGCCGCCTGACAGCTTTCATCGAGGCGCAGCAGGGTCAGGGGGAGGCCGATCTCATTATTTAAATTTCCCTCAGTTTTCAATACCTTCATCCCGCCGGAGAGGACGCCGGCGATAAAATCCTTTGTCGTGGTCTTGCCGCTGCTGCCGGTCACTCCAATCACCGGCAGAGTAAAACGGCGCCGGTGGAAAGCGGCCGCCTGCTGCAGCGCAGCCTGGACATCTGGAACCCCGATGAGCAGAGCCTGCTTTGGCAGCTTTGGCAGCGGGCGAAGGGCATAAAATGATCCAGCCGCACCGGCGGCGATGGCGCCGGGCACATAGGCATGCCCGTCCTCTTTTTCACCCCGCAGAGGCACAAAGAAATCGCCCCTGCGAAGGGTCCGTGAATCAATAGAGAAGCCCCCCAAAACCAGCTCCGGATCACCCTGCAGCAGCTCGCCCCCGCAGGCCTTCAGAAGGTCTGCTCCTTTAATTGGCATGAAGCCCTTCTCTCCTCTCCAGCTGCGCCGCGATAAGCTCACGCGCTGCCCTCCGGTCATCAAAGGGAAAGCTCCCATCGCGATACACCTGCTCCCTCTCGTGCCCCTTGCCGGTAATCAGAACCAGGTCTCCCCGCCGTGCAGCGCCCAGCGCTGCGGCAATAGCTTCCTTGCGATCGGGGATCACCCGGTAGCCTTCGCCGGGCGGGCACTGTTTTAAGCCCGGCACCACCTCGGCGTAGATCTGCTCCGGCTCCTCGCCCCGCGGGTTATCGTCGGTGAGAATAGCCAGATCGCTGTAAGAGCCGGCCGCCTCACCCATGAGGGCGCGCTTGCTGCGATCCCTCTCCCCGCCGCAGCCAAAAACAGTAATCACCCGGCCGGGCGTTAGCTCCCGGGCCGTCTGCAGCGCGTTGGCCAGGCCGTCGGGGGTATGGGCATAATCAACCAGGACCATGTAATCCTGCCCGGCCTCTACCGGTTCGAAACGCCCCTCCACGCCCGGAAAAGCGCTCAGTGTATCCGCCATCTCCGAAAGGCTGAGCCCCTCCACCAGGCCCACCGCTATGGCGGCCAATGCATTATAAATATTGAACCTTCCTTTCAGGGAGAGCCGGAAAGGTTCACTCCCCGAAAAGGTCACAGCGCGAAAGGAGATCCCCTCAGGCCCGCATCGCATATCTTCCGCCCGCACATCAGCAGGGGCGGTAATGCCGTAAGTAATGCACTGTCCCTTCGTCCAGCTCCTGATATAGCGATAGCAGCGCGAATCGGCATTGAGCACCACCGTCTGCGGTCCCCTTGCGTCATCCCCGCCGCTCCAGCCCAGATGGGCGAAAAGCCCGGCTTTTGCTCTCAAATAAGCGGCAAAAGTTTTATGAAAGTCGAGATGCTCCCCGGTAATATTCGTCAATACAGCGACGTCAAAGCGGCAGCCGAGAACCCGATCCTGAGCCAGAGCGTGTGATGAAACCTCCATGGTCACATGCGAAGCTCCGAGTAAAGCAAGACGGGCCAGCAGCCCTTGCAGCTCAGGCGCTTCGGGCGTTGTTGCCGTGGCGGCGACCGTTTCCCGGCCCAGGCGGCATCCTACCGTCCCCAAGAGTCCGGT
>CAZQVX010000036.1:5995-10611 GCA_964596845.1 uncultured Syntrophomonadaceae bacterium
TGAAAAAAAGAGTGACCCCGGGCTAACCTTTTCCGTATGGCAGGCCAGACCGGTCACCTCACCGCCTACCTCTCCTTCCAAACTTATTAACAGCAGCGGCTTCAACAGTTCATCCAGCGGCATTTTCCGCATGCGGCCTCTCTCCCGGTTTTTCGTTTCCGGGCAGTAGAGCCTACCCGGTATTTTATCATATTCCCGAAAGAGAAAGCTGTGCCGGCAGCCCTGTTTACTGCTCCAGCGATGTTCCGAAAAACACCTTGATCACTTCGCCTTTCTCCACGGGGGTCCCCGAAGCGGGCTCCTGCCGCAGGGCAATCCCCGAACCCTCCGCCTCCAGGTAGAGGCCCAACCAGTTCAGCACCTGGCCCACATCCTTGACGGTAAATCCGCTCAGATCGGGCATGCTGATATTCTCTTCGGTAAGGGCGCCTTCTTCGCCCAGGTAGACCACGATCTGGGTCTGGCGGGGGACCAGGGCCCCTGTCTTCGGAGTCTGATTAAGAATATACTGCCCTTCCCCGACCAATCTTAACATCAGGCCCGCGGTGTCAAGCTGTACCGCCGCCTCATGCACAGTCAGCCCGTGCAGATCCGGTACCTGCACCGGCTCTCCGGGGGCGGCGCCGCCGTCAGAGGGCGGTATCTGGAGATAGTTGAGCACATCGACCATGATCCTTTTAAACAAAGGAGCGCCCATCTGGGAGCCCCACTGGGCGCCGCGGGTGGCCCCATCCACCGCCACGTAGAGCACAATCTGCGGATCCTCGGCGGGGATAAAGCCGATAAAGGAAACGATATACTCCCCGGGAATGTATCTGCCTCCGGGCCCTACTTTTTCCGCTGTGCCGGTCTTGGCGGCGATGCGGTAGCCCTCGATAGCCGCATTCATAGCGCTGCCGCGGATGGCCACATTTTCCATGATCCAGGTTACTTTTTCCGCCGTGGATCGCGAGATCACCTGCCGCAGGACCTCCGGCTTCTGCTCATGGACGACCTCACCGTCGGCACCGCAGATCTTCTGCACCAGGTAGGGCTTCATAAGAAAACCCCCATTAGCGATGGCCGATACAGCCATCAACTGCTGCAGGGGGGTCACCGAAACCCCCTGTCCGAAAGAACTTGTGGCCAGTTCCACCGGGCCCACCTGCTCTTGCTCGAAAACAAGTCCTGTGCTCTCGCCGGGATAGTCAATGCCGCGCTGCTCCCCGTATCCGAAGGCGCGGATATAGCCGAAAAGTTTCTCTTCGCCGATCCGCTGTCCCAGATTGATGAATGCCGGGTTGCAAGAACTCTCCACCGCCTGCAGGTAGGTGATACTGCCGTGGCCGCTGCCGGTCCAGCAGCGGATATTATGCCCGCCAACGCTGGCAAATCCCCGACAAAAATAATATTCGTTTTCGTTGTACAACCCTTCCTCTACGGCGGCGCAGAGAGTCACTAGTTTGAAAGTCGATCCCGGCTCGAAGGAAGTGGTCACCGGGGGCAGCGCCCATAGTTTTGATTCATACTGTCCATATTTGAGCGGATCATAGTCAGGTTTTGAGGCAACAGCCAGGATTGCACCGCTCCTGGGATCGGCGGCAATGGCCATCGCTGTTTTCGGCTGAAATTCAATCATCGCCCGGGCCAGTTCGCGTTCCACGATATACTGGATCGTTTCATCGATGGTCAGGTGAAGATCCAGCCCCTCCTTGGGCGGCACAAAGCGCCTGACCTCGTGGGGAATCTGCCGCCCCAGATTATCGGAAGGAAAGAGCAGAAAGCCTTCTTTGCCTTTCAGCTCATCCTCGTAATATGCCTCCAGGCCGGCCAGGCCCTCATCCATGCCAACAAAACCGAGCACCTGAGAGGCGAGCGTGCCGTTGGGGTAATAACGCTGCCCTTCTGTGGTAAAAATAATCCCGGGCAGCTCCAGCTCCCGGACCGCCTGGGATACTTCCTCTGTCACCTTTCGCTTCAGGTAGATGGAGCTGCGCTTCATCGTCAGCTTCTCCAGAAGCTCATCCTCGGTCATCTCCAACAGCGGCGCCAACAATTTTGCCGTGCTGTCGGGGTTTTCAACCTGCGCCGGAACCGCCACCACCGTGTCTACAGTAGCGCTGCCGGCGAAAATGCGGCCTTCGCAATCATAGATCGTGCCGCGGGGCGAACGTGCGGGTATACTGCGGTTCCACTGTTCCCAGGCGGCGGAGTACAGCTCGTCGGAGCGGAAGATCTGCAGCCAGGCCAGACGGCCGATGAGCGCGGTCACCGCCAGGATAACGAAAAAAAACATGAACGCTACCCTGCGACGCAAGGCGGACAGTGTAACCGGAACGTTTATCAAACAGCTCTCACTCCCCCACAGCTCCGCCGCCGCCCAGGCTTGCCGTCAGCACTCTGAGCTGGCCCATCTCCGGCTCACGCATGCCCAACTCAGAGCGAGCAATAACCTCTATCCGGACCAGAGAACTCAGCCGGGCCGCCTCCTTTTCCAGCTCCCGGTATTCCTCCTGCAGCGTCTCAGCCCTCGTTTCCGCCTGCCCCAACCGGTAGTGAAGGGTAACCATGGAAGAGTATTGGGCAATGATCACCAGGCTGAAGAGAAAACAGCCGGCTAGTAATAGAAAGGGCAAGCTTTTTAAGCCCCTGGGGCGGCGCCCTTTCTCCCGGGTTTGTTCCCCGACAGTCTGATTATGCAGGACTGGAGCCTGCCGGGGGGCAATCGCTGTACTTCTGGCCTGGATCATACTATGCACCTTCTTCTTTTTTTAGACCGCGCCTCTCTGCAGCGCGCAGAAGCGCGCTCCGGGCGCGGGGATTGAGCGCCACTTCACGATCCGCCGGACGGACCGCTTTCCGGGTCAGCAGGATAAGCTCACCTTCACCTTCGCACCGGCAAGGCAAATCAGGCGGGCAGCTGCAGCCGCGGGCATGCTCTCTCAGAAATCTTTTCACGAGGCGGTCCTCCAGGGAGTGGTAAGAAATTACGCAGATCCTACCTCCCGGAGCCAGGTGCGACAGCGCCTGGGGTAAAAATTCTTCAATATTTTCCAACTCGCCGTTTACTGCAATGCGCAGCGCCTGGAAAGTGCGCCGTGCCGGATGGCCGCCCTTTCGCCGGGTTGCTGCGGGGATGGCCTCTTTAACGATTTCCGCCAGTTGTCTGCCGCTCTCGATGGGGCCCACCTTTTCACGGTAAGTTACCACTCGCGCTGCGATCCGCCGGGCCCACCTCTCTTCGCCGTAGCGGTAGATCAGGCGGGACAGCACCGCCTCCGGAAGGCTGTTGACCAGCCCGGCAGCATCTGTTTCCAGACGGCGATCCATACGCATGTCCAGCCCCTCCTCCCGGCGAAATGAAAAACCGCGCTCCGGGTCGGCCAGCTGCAGGGTGGAGACGCCCAGATCTATCAGAATGCCCTCCACCTGCGCATAGCCCAGCTCCTCTAAGACCTTTCCCAGATCGGTATAACTTCGCTGGAGCAGGCGAAATCTGCCGGCGAATTCCGCCAGGCGCTGCGCCGCCCGCTCCAGGGCCTCACCGTCCCAGTCCAGCCCGATAAGCAGCCCCGGGGGCTTCAGTTTGCTGCAGATGGCGGCGGCATGCCCGCCATCCCCCAGAGTGGCATCCACATAGACACCCTTTTCACAGCAGTCGAGGTAATAGAGCACCTCGGAGACCATGACCGGGATATGTATTTCCGTCATGCAGGACCTCCGTTAAAACATAAAGTCTGCCAGCGTCTCCGCAGCCCCTTCAAAATCAAGGTTTTCTGCGCTGGTATATTCTCTCCAGGCCTTCTCACTCCATACTTCCACCCGGTCCGAGACACCGATGATCATGACCTCTTTCTCAATTGCAGCGTGCTCGCGCAGGTTCTGGGGAATCAAAACCCGCCCCTGCCGGTCGATCTCCACTTCGGCGGCGCCTGAAAAAAAATAGCGGGCAAAAGCGCGGGCATCTTTCCGGGCCAGCGGCAGCTCTTTCACCTTCTGCTCGATCTTCGTCCAGGTATCAAAATGATAGATGAAGAGACAGCCGTCCAGGCCCCGGGTGATCATAAAAGTATCGCCCAGGCCTTCCCGCAGCCTGGCCGGGATAATCACCCTCCCCTTCTCGTCAAGGGTATGCTGAAATTCTCCGGTAAACATGTGCCCCTCCATCCCACTTCGCCCCACTATCCACCACTCCATATCAATTCGCGCCACTTTTAATTAATCCTTCTCAATTTCAACCAAAAATAAAAAAAAAGAGGAAAAATATTTCCTCTCTTCCCTACTAACTGACAGTGTTGACATATTATTGCAATAAATGTTCGGCTATCCTGTAGTTTTTTGTTTTATTTCGTCTTAAGGGCCCGCCATTGATCTCCTCCAATCCCCATTTTTCGCGAGCAATCTTCCTGATCAAGCAAGTTAAAAATATACGGAGCGGTGCTATTACGACAATCCTTAGATTTGCTGCGGCAACCTGTCGCCCGCCGGCGGCTCCTGCCCGAGCACATCGATGACATCGTCGACGATGATGATCCCCGGCAGGCGGTTCTTATCATCGACTGCGCATAAAAAACCCCGCTATGCCGTGCACCGTTGGGTTTTGAACTGTTCCCCCTAAAGGTGGGTGCCCTCTTAGC
>CAZQVX010000037.1:0-10392 GCA_964596845.1 uncultured Syntrophomonadaceae bacterium
TGCATAAAAATTACCCTGATCAATATGATGAAAGATTGAAGGGCATTGAGCGGCTGGCCGAAAACGCCGGGCGCTACCCCACACTTGGCGCTTTTCTGGAATCATTAGCTCTGGAAGAATCGCTTTTTGCTGAAGCCGGTGCTTCGGAGAAGGTTGATGGTGATCGTCTGACGCTTTCCACCATCCACAGCGCCAAGGGGAAGGAATGGGAAGCGGTATTTGTAATCGGAATGAATGAAGGCAGTTTTCCCAGTTATCGCGCCGGCGATGACGAAATGTCCGAGGAACGCCGCCTCTTCTATGTGGCGGTGACGCGGGCGCGCCGTTATCTCTACCTGAGCACCTACTGGGAGGACGACCGCAGCTGGGGTTCGGCAGCGGGAGGCCCCTCGCTCTTTTTGAGGGAGCTGCCGCGAGAGTGCTTTGCACCTGTCCTGGCTGAAGAGGCGGAGTTCAATGACTTCTGAGCGCCGGCTCATGCTCAAGGGAAACACCGAATTTGTAATCGTAAAAAGTATCTACATCCCCAACTAG
This sequence comes from uncultured Syntrophomonadaceae bacterium, assembly GCA_964596845.1. Classification (GTDB taxonomy): domain Bacteria; phylum Bacillota; class Dethiobacteria; order DTU022; family DTU022; genus JAAZIN01. The sequence goes on from CAZQVX010000037.1 coordinate 535, forward strand.
GTTGAGCGGTGTCCCTGTCGGAAAGAATATCGTAAAGGGAGTTGGCTTGATGAAAGAAGAAGAGGTAAAAGAGCTGATCCAGGAGCTGTCCCGGGCAGTGGGGATCTCCGGCAGCGAGGCGGGCGCCGCCGCGGTGGCCTCCCGCTATCTGGAGCGCTGTACGGACCGCATCCGTCGGGATCGCCTGGGCAATCTCATCGCCTGCCGGGAAGGGGAAAATAGAGGCGGAGAGCCCTTTTCCCTGGCCCTGGTGGCTCATATGGATGAGATCGGGATGATGGTCACCGGAATAGAAAAAGGGGGGGCGCTGCGCTTTACCGGTGTCGGCGGCATTGACCCCCGGATTCTCCCCGGCCAGCCGGTGGAGATCCACGGGAAAACCCTGCTTAAGGGAGTGATCGGAGCCAAGGCGCCGCACCTGCTTTCGGGTAAAGAGCGGCAGGAGGCGCCGAAGTTCGAAGATCTTTTCATCGACATGGGCATGAACCGGGAGCAGGCGGCAGCGCAGGTGCGCATCGGCGACCTGGTCTCATTTGATGCCCCGCCCCTGACCATGGCCGCCGGTAAATGTCTCTCCGGCAAATCCCTCGATGATCGCGCCGGCGTAGCCGCTCTCATCATCTGCGCCGCAGAGCTGGCTGCCGTCCGCCACCGCGCCCGCATCTACTACGTGGCCAGCGTCCAGGAGGAGGTGGGGCTGCGCGGCGCCACCACCGCTGCCTACGGCCTGGTCCCGGACCTGGCGGTAGCCATCGATGTGACCCACGGCGAATCTCCCGGGCTGGCCCCGCCTGATGTCTTTGAGCTGAACGCCGGCCCGGTTGTCTCTTTCGGGCCCACTTATCATCCCGCCCTGACCGCCCGCCTCGAGGAGGCGGCAGGCGAAGACCGTTTTGCCGTGCAACGCGAGGCTGACCCTTCGGGCGCCGGCACCGACGCCTGGGCCATCCAGGTCGCGCGGGAGGGGATCCCCACCGCGCTGCTCTCCATACCGCTGCGCTACATGCACACCACGGTAGAGATGCTCAGCCTGGAGGACCTGAACAATACCGGGCGGCTGCTGGCCTCTTTTGCTCGCAGCCTCGACCGCCCCTTTGTGGAGGGATTGTCATGTTTCTAAAAGAACTCTCCGATCTGCCCGGTGTATCAGGCTGTGAAAAAGCGGTCCGGGAGGCTCTAATCGAACGGCTGAAGGGCGGTCCGCTGACGTGGCGAAACGACACCATGGGTAATCTGCTGGTGCGCAAAAATGGAAAGAGATCACCTTCTTGTCGGATCATGCTTGCCGCCCATATGGACGAGGTGGGCCTCATGATCACCTCGATTGAGAAAGGCGGTCACTTGAAATTTCGCCCCGTGGGTGGTATCGACCTCCGGGTACTGGTCTCCAAAAGGGTGCGCGTCGGCGGCGAGGGCATCCCCGGGGTCATCGGCTCCAAGGCCATTCACTTGCAGAAAGCAAGCGAGCGGCGGAAACCCTTTGAGCTGGATCAGCTCTATATCGATATCGGAGCCAGGAACAAAGAGGAAGCGGAAAAGCACGTGCAGATTGGCGCCTACGCCTCTTTTGATACGACCTGCATTTCTCTGGGCGACGGCTGCCTGCGCGGCAAAGCCTTTGATGACCGCGCCGGCTGTGCCGTACTTCTGGAGCTGCTGCTGGAAAAAAGCGGCCCCTCTTTTGATGCCGCTTTCACCGTCCAGGAAGAGGTAGGCCTGCGGGGGGCGCAGGTGGCCGCCTACACCCTGCAGCCGCAGCTGGCCCTTGCCGTGGAGGCTACCGCCGCTGCGGACACCCCCGACACCGGTGAAGAGCGCAGCGCTACCCTTCTGGGCGCAGGCCCGGCTATAAGCTTCATGGATCGCACCCTCATCGCGGATCGGGAGATCTTTAAAGGCCTCATTGAGGCCGGTGAAAGAGCGGGGATTCCCTTCCAGCTGCGCCGCTTTACCGGCGGCGGCACCGATGCCGGGGCTATCGCCCTGAGCAGAGAGGGTGTGAAGGCGGGCGTGGTGGCGGTGCCCTGCCGCTACATTCATTCTCCCTGCGGCCTGCTCAAAGAGAGTGATTTTGAACATACCGTAAGCCTGGTGCGGGCCTGGCTCGAGACGAAGGCTGAAAATAAATTGCAAGGTGGCGAGAAATAGAAAATGGAAACTCTGATCAAAGAGCTGACCGAGGCTTACGGCCCCTCGGGTGAAGAGGCCGCCGTAAGAGAGATCATCGAGGGGAAGGTTAAAAAGAGCGCGGATCGCACCTTTACAGATAACCTGGGCAACCTTTTTGCCCTGCGCGAGGGTCCGGCCCCGCTGCTCATGTTCTGCGCGCACATGGATGAGATCGGGATCATCGTCACCCACATCGATGACAGCGGTTTTCTGCGCATCGCTCCTGTCGGCGGTGTCTCCCCGCATCTTTTGCCGGGGCAGCGGCTAAAGTTTAAAGACGGCCTTACCGGGACCGTCTACCATGAAAAGATCAAAGAATTGAAAGAGCTGGACTGGCCCAAACTCTACCTCGATATCGGCGCCGCCGATGGGGCTGCGGCAAAAGAACAAGTCCGCGTCGGTGATATGGCCTGTCTGCGCCAGCCTTTTGTGAGCCTGGGTGGGCGTTACGTAGCCAAGGCGATGGACGACCGCGTCGGCTGTGCTGTCCTTATAGAGGCTCTGAGCCGGGTGCCCCAGTCGCTGCCCCAGGGCGTCTGCTTTGTTTTTTCCGTGCAAGAGGAGGTGGGGCTGCGCGGCGCCACCACCGCCGCCTACCGGCTTAAGCCGGACTACGGTGTGGCAGTGGATGTAACTACTGTAGGTGACACCCCCGAGGCGCCGCTGATGGCGGTAAGCCTGGGGAAAGGCCCGGCCATCAAGGTGAAGGACAGGTCCGTGCTCTGCCACCCCCTGGTGCGCGACCTCATGATTGAAACGGCGGAGCAAAGCTCTATCCCCTATCAGCTAGAGGTTCTGGAGCACGGGGGCACCGATGCCGGAGCGATCCATCTCTCCCGTGAAGGGGTCCCCTCGGGAGCCCTCTCCATCCCCTGCCGCTATGTGCATGCTCCCTCCGAGATGATCGACGCCGGCGATGTAGCCCATGCGGTTACCCTCATCGAGAAGATGGCCGCCCGGCCCTGGCCTCGTCCCGGCATTGAAGGGGGCGCCTGACCGCAGACGATCAGGGGCCCTATACAAAAAAACTCATACCCCCGGCCGCATGCTGCCCGGGGGTTTTTAATGCCCGTCTGCAGTTTTTTGATCCTCTTTCAACACTATGATATACTTTAAAAGGAATTTCACACACATAAAGATAACGGGGGAGGCAGGCGTATGGATGATCACAGCAGGAGAGCTGCCCTGCAGCGCGCGGGAGAGCTTCGGAATACCCTTACCGAATACGAAGAAGCCCGGCCCGGTATTCCCACAGGTTTTCTGCAATGGCCGCGTATCGAAAAAAACCAGGAGCGGCTCAAGTCGCTTTTCGGCGCCACCGATGGGGACTGGCTAGACTGGCGGTGGCAGCTTAAAAAGCGTATTACCACCGCAGCCGCCCTGAAGAAATATTTGCCCTTAAACCCGCAGCAATTGGAGGAGATCGAGCGGACGGGGCAATCGTACCGCTGGGCGCTTTCGCCCTATTATCTGAGCCTGATCGACCCCGGCGATCCTGCCGATCCCATCCGGCGCCAATCCATCCCCTCGCTTCTGGAGTGCGCCGATGACACCGGGACCAGCGACCCCATGGACGAAGAACATACCTCGCCTGCGCCGGCGGTAACCCGGCGCTATCCCGACCGGCTCATCATCAATGTGACCAACCAGTGCGCCATGTATTGCCGGCACTGTCAAAGGCGGCGCAATATCGGCGAAAAAGACCTGGGCACCTCGCGCAGCGATCTTGCCGCTGCGCTGAACTATGTTCGCCAAAACAAAGAGATCCGCGATGTGCTCTTAACCGGCGGCGATGCCTTTATGCTGAGCAACAGCAGCATCGCCTGGCTTCTGGAGCAGCTAGACCGGATTCCTCATGTGGAGATCAAACGCTTCGGGACGCGCACCCCGGTGACGCTGCCGTATCGTATCGACGATGAACTCTGCGAGATTCTTTCCCGCCACCTGCCGCTCTATGTGAACACCCAGTTCAACCATCCGCTGGAAATAACCCCGGCGGCGCGGGAGGCCTGTTTTAAATTGGCTCGGGCGGGGGTCTCTTTGGGCAACCAGGCGGTGCTCTTGAAAGGGGTAAACAGCGATCCCTTTACCATGCTCAAACTAAACCAGGAGCTGCTAAGAATTATGGTCCGGCCCTACTATATTTTTCATCCCAAGAGGGTCAAAGGCACGGCTCATTTCTGGGTGAAGATCGGAGAAGGCCTGCAGATCATGGAGCATCTCAGGGGGCACACTTCAGGCCTGGCTATCCCCACTTACATTATCAACGCGCCCGGAGGCTACGGCAAGGTGCCTCTTTTACCGCAGTACCTGCTCTGGCTGAGCGATGATGAGGCGGTGATCCGGACCTGGGAGAACCGGATCATCAAGTGCAATAACCGGGAAGCGGGGAGTGATCTAAAAAGCTGAAGCAGTGATCAAGGCACCGGCCCAATTTTAGCGGCAGGACCCGTTTTAACAGAAGCGGCACCTTGAAGAGACCATGGACGAGGATCTGATCTATCTTAATGCATTGAACAGGGTTTCATTTCTGGGTCCATCGCGTATCTCAGCGCTGCTGAGACACTGCGGCTCCCCCAGAGGGGCCTGGGGCGCCTCTGCGGCCGGCCTCGGCGATATCCCTGAACTTAAAGGTTTTGTGGAGCGGCTGCTTCATGAGCGCCGCTGTATCGACCCGCTGCGAGAATGGCAGCGCTTGCAGAAGCTTAATATTAACTGCCTTTCAATATCATCCATCCATTACCCCCCCTTGCTGAAGCAGATCTCCCAGCCGCCGCCGCTGCTCTACTGCAGCGGTGAATGGCGAAAAACAGACAGCCTGGCCGTGGCTGTAGTGGGCAGCAGGCGCTGCACATTTTACGGTAAAGAGGTGGCCTCACGCCTGGCCGGCGATCTGGCTGCGGCCGGGTTTACCATAGTCAGCGGAATGGCCCTGGGCATAGATACCGCGGCACATGACGGTGCTCTGGAGGCAAAGGGGCGCACCATTGCTGTTCTCGGCTGCAGCGTAGAGCGCTGTTATCCCCCCTCCAACAGGGGACTCATGGAGCGGATCGCGGAGAACGGGGCGGTTATGAGCGAATTTCCCCTGGACACCCTCCCGCTGCCCCAGCATTTTCCCCGCCGCAACCGCATCATCAGCGGCCTCTCTCTGGGCACCGTTGTAGTCGAAGCTTCGCAGAAGAGCGGCGCTCTGATCACCGCCTACTACGCTCTGGAACAAAATCGAGAGGTATTTGCCGTTCCGGGCAACATCGGCAGCCCATATAGTCGCGGCAGCCACAGCCTCATCAAAGAAGGGGCTCGCCTGGTTGAAAGTGCCGGAGATATTATGGAAGAGTTGGGCTTTGCTGCCGCCGCCGGCGCCGCTGCGGCCGCTGCAGATGATCGCGCCAGGGCCGGAGAGCAAAGAGTAGCCGCACTGGCAGAGGAGGAAAGGCGAATTCTGGAGATCATTCCCTATCAGCCGTTGCATATAGATGAAATTGTCCGACTGGCCGGTGAAGATGCCGCCGGAACCGGAGCGAATCTCTTAACTTTGGAATTAAAAGGGCTGATCCAACAGATGCCGGGAAAATATTTTATCCGGACATAGTTTATGATAAGATACAACAGGTTAAAGGGCTTAGATTTTGGAATGGGGGAGACAAATGAGCGATTTTCTGGTGATCGTAGAATCGCCGACCAAGGCGCGCACGCTGAGAAACTTTTTAGGCTCAAAGTACCGCATCCTGGCCTCTCAGGGGCACCTCATCGATCTGCCGAAGAGCAAACTGGGTATCGATCTGGAAAATAACTTTGAGCCCCGCTATATAACCATTCGTGGTAAAGGAAAAATACTGCAGCAGTTGAAAGAGGCGGGGAAAAAAGCAGAGCGTATCTACCTTGCGGCAGACCCCGATCGCGAAGGTGAGGCGATCTGCTGGCATCTCAGCCAGGCTTTGAAAATAGATCCGGCGAACCCCTGCCGGGTTGAGTTCAATGAGATCACCAAAACTGCGGTAAAGGAAGCCTTCAAAAAGCCGCGCGGCGTGGATTATGATCGGGTTGACGCCCAGCAGGCCCGCCGCATTCTGGACCGGCTTGTCGGCTATCAGATCAGCCCCTTGCTCTGGCGTAACGTCCGCAGCGGCTTAAGCGCCGGCCGGGTCCAGTCGGTAGCGCTGCGCCTCATCTGCGAGCGGCAGAAAGAGATCGATGAGTTTGTCAAAGAAGAGTACTGGACCCTGGAAGCGCTTTTACAGGCCAATGGTCCCGACAGCCGGTTTAAAGCTTTGCTGGAGCGCCACCGGGGTAAGAAAATAGATCTGGCCGACCGGGAGGCTGCCGATAAAGTCATCGCGGAGCTTGCGGGCATCTCTTTTCATGTAGAGAAGATTAAAAAAAGCAAACGAAAGCGCAATCCTGCACCGCCTTTTATCACCAGCAGCTTACAGCAAGAAGCCTCGTCCAAACTGGGCTTTACCGGGCGCAAGACCATGGCTCTGGCCCAGCAGCTCTATGAGGGAGTCGCCCTCGGCGGGGGTAAAACTTCCGGGCTGATCACCTATATCCGGACCGATTCCACCCGGGTGGCCGCCCAGGCCCAGGCCGAGGCCAGGGAAATGGTGGCCTGCCAATTCGGGGCTGATTACTTGCCGCCGAAGCCTCCGCATTACCGCTCCCGCAAGGGCGCCCAGGAGGCTCACGAGGCCATCCGGCCCACTGCATTGAGCAACACGCCCCAGAGTATGGCGGCCTATTTGACCCGGGATCAGGCTCGCCTTTACAAATTGATCTGGGAAAGGTTTACGGCCAGCCAGATGGCCCCGGCGGTTTACGATCAGGTGCGTGTGGACATTACCGCCGGAGATTACGGATTTAAAGCGGCTGGTTCGAGTTTGATTTTTGCCGGGTTTCTCAAGGTCTATCCTGCCGCTGAAAAGGAGGAAGAGACAGTGCTGCCCCTCATGCAGGAAGGCCGGCAGCTCAGCCTGGTAGAATTTCTGCCCCAGCAGCACTTTACCCAGCCGCCGCCCCGCTACAGTGATGCTTCGCTCATCAAAACCCTTGAAGAGAAGGGGATCGGCCGGCCGAGTACCTACGTGCCCATCATTGAGACCATCATCAGCCGCGGTTACGTGATCAGGGAGAAAAAAACTTTTGTCCCTACTGAGCTGGGTTTTGTTGTCGTCGATCTGATGAAGGAGTACTTTCCGGAGGTCATCGACATCGATTTTACCGCCCGGATGGAGGAACGTCTGGATCAGATTGAAGAGGGGACCCTGGATCGAACCGGCGTTCTTCATACCTTTTACCAGCCCTTTCAGGAGCGGCTTCAGGCAGCGGAGGCGGAGATGAAAAAGGTTGAACTCACTGCCGAAGTCAGCGAGGAGACCTGTCCCCAGTGCGGCCGAAACCTCATTTACAAACACGGTCGTTTCGGCCGCTTTTTGGCCTGCCCGGGATACCCGGACTGCAAATACACAAAAAATATTGTCCGCCAAACGGGCATTCCCTGCCCTCTGGACGGCGGCATGCTGGTGGAGCGGCGCAGCAAAAAGGGGAGGATCTTCTATGGATGCAGCAACTATCCCGGGTGTACCTTCTCGGTTTGGGACCGGCCGCTGCCTGAAAAGTGCCCCAGGTGCGGTTCCCTGCTGGTCCAGCCCGTCCGCCGGGGCAAAAAGGAGATCCGCTGCTCCAACAAGGAATGCGGCTATAAAGCCCCGGGCTACCGGGAGGCTGCTGCGGAACAACAGAAGGGGTGAGTTTGCCGCCCGCTGCCGGGCGCAATTTACCAATTAAATGACAAATAGCATCAATGTTTTTAAAAGAGCGTTTTGCTTGCATAAGCAGAAATGTTATGCTAATATCTACTGAGGGTGTGACTGGTGGACGAGCAGCTGGAGCGTTTTCTGGCTTACCTTGATGCCGAAAAAAATGTTTCTCCTTTGACTTTGCAGAGTTATCGACAGGATATTATCCAATTTTTATCCCTTGTCGCTGTCGGGGACGAACCGGTTCGAAAGGCAAACCAGCACATGCTCCGGCGTTACCTGGCCTGGCTGAAGGAGAACAGCTACACCCGCAGTTCGGCAGCGCGTAAATTATCGGCGGTGCGTTCCTTTTTGAGTTTTTTGCTGCGGGAGGGTGACCTGGAAAAGGGGACCTGGAGCAATGTTTCCACACCCCGGCAGGAAAAAAGGCTGCCCCAGTTTTTATATTACCATGAGGTTATGGCCCTGCTGGAGGCGCCGGACTTGGAAAGTCCTTTGGGTTACCGGGACCGGACCATCTTTGAGTTGCTCTATGCCTGCGGCCTGCGGGTGAGCGAACTTACCGGCCTGGAAATCTCCTCCTGCAGCCTGGAGGAGCGCCTGATCAAGGTTACCGGCAAGGGGAGCAAGGAACGTATCGTTCCTATGGGGAGGATTGCCGCCGCTTACTTAAAAGAATATCTCGGCCGGTTTCGGCCGCTGCTGCTGACAGCGACGGGAGACAGCGCCTTGAAGACAGAGAGACTTTTTATCAACCATCGCGGCAGCCCTTTAAGCGACCGCGGCGTTCGCTATATTTTCGAAAAATATATCCGCAAGGTCTCTCACAAAATTGGATTAAGCCCCCATTCACTGCGGCATTCCTTTGCCACTCATCTGTTGGAACAGGGAGCTGATTTAAGGGTGCTCCAGGAGCTTTTGGGACATGCCAACGTCTCCACCACCCAGGTGTACACGCATATTACAAGAGGTCACCTGCGAGACGTTTACCGGCAGGCGCACCCGCGCAGTATAATAGAGGACGACTAAGGAGCAGATCATGTTTCAGGGAACAACAATTATCGCCGTAAAAAAGGATAACCGGGTAGCTATTGCCGGTGACGGACAGATCACCTTCGGCAACAGCACAGTGATCAAGCACGGAGCCAAAAAGGTGCGCCGTATTTACGAGAACAAGGTCATTGCCGGCTATGCCGGGTCGGTGGCCGATGCCCTAACCCTCTGTGAGAAGCTGGAGGGAAAACTTGAAAGTTTCCAGGGCAACCTGATCCGGGCTTCGGTAGAGCTGGCCAAGGATTGGCGGACTGACCGGGTCCTTCGCCGTCTCGAGGCGATGCTGCTGGCGGCCAGCCAGGATGTGCTCTTGCTCATTTCCGGCACCGGTGAGGTGATTGAGTCCGACGACAATATAGCTGCGGTCGGCTCCGGGGCGCCGTACGCCCTTGCTGCGGCCAGGGCTTTGGCCAGGAACAGCGATCTTGCTCCCGGTGAAATTGTTTACAAGGCGCTTAAGATCGCCTCCGAAATTTGCATATATACCAATGATCGCATCATCGTAGAGGAGCTTTAGAGGAATGGCGTTAGATATGACCGGAGACAATTTAACCCCCCGCAAGATCGTAGCCGAGCTGGGCCGTTTTATTATCGGCCAGGAAGAGGCCAAAAGGTGTGTGGCGGTAGCCCTGCGCAATCGCTACCGGAGGAAGCAGTTACCGGGGGAGCTGCAAGAAGAGATTATTCCGAAAAATATCATTATGATCGGGCCTACCGGGGTGGGTAAAACTGAGATCGCCCGCCGTCTGGCCCGCCTGGTCAATGCCCCTTTCGTCAAGGTAGAGGCGACCAAGTTTACCGAAGTCGGATACGTGGGGCGTGATGTTGAATCAATGATCCGCGATCTCGTAGAGACGGCGATCCGGATTGTCCAAAA
>CAZQVX010000038.1:0-4891 GCA_964596845.1 uncultured Syntrophomonadaceae bacterium
TTCAAGGCCGGGGAGATGTATGTTCCCGAGGTGATGATTGCCGCCCGGGCGATGAAAGCCGGGATGGAACTGGTGAAGCCCTTGATGGTGGAAGGTGATATCCCCTCAGCAGGCAAAGTGGTTCTGGGCACAGTGGCCGGCGACCTGCACGACATCGGCAAGAACCTGGTGGGGATGATGATGGAAAGCGGCGGCATGTCTGTGGTGAACATGGGCGTGGATATCCCGGCGGATAAGTTCGCCCAGGCGGTGCGGGAGCATAAGCCTGATGTGCTGGCGATGAGTGCTCTTTTAACCACGACCATGCTGGCGATGAAAGACACCATTGAACTGTTGAAAGAAGAAGGCTTAAGGGATTCGGTGAAGGTGATCGTGGGCGGTGCGCCGGTAACGGCTGATTTTGCCAACGAGATCGGGGCCGACGGCTGGGCGCCCGATGCGGCTTCGGCCAAGGACCTCGCCGTTGATCTGGTCGGAAAGAAATAACTTTAGGAAGGAGAGAATTGAAATATGCTGAAGACTAGCTATCAGACAAGCGCTTCTGCTTCCTTTCAGGTTCTTTCGGACGATCAATGCCGGCGTCTCATCGGCGCCGCAATGGAGATCCTGGAAAGGACCGGTGCGCTTTATTTTGACGATGAAGCTTTAGATATTTTGAAAAAGGCAGGTTGCTTTGTGGACGGCAACCGGGTGCGTATACCCTTCAAACTGGTAGAGCAGGCCTTGAAGACGGTGCCCCGGAAAGTTACTCTGTGCAACAGCCGGACCGGCAAGCCGGTCATGGAGATGGAGGGCGGTAACGCCTATTTCGGGACGGGATCGGATACGCCCTTTTTCATCGACCCCTATACTCAAAACAGGATTCCGGCCAGCCGAAAAACCGTGAGCATGGCCTCTAAGGTGATCGATGCCCTTCCCAACCTCGACTTTGTCATGTCGCTGGGGATTGTGCAGGATGTTCACCAGCTGGTGTACGATCGCCACCAGTTCGAAGCCATGGTCTTGAATACTTCCAAGCCCATTGTGATTACCGCTATCGACCTGGCGGGCTACGGTGATATCATCGAAATGTGCGAGCTAATTGCCGGCGGTGAAGAAGCTTTGCGCAATAACCCCTTTATGACGCTTTATGCAGAGCCCATTTCGCCGCTTCAACATGCCAACGATGCAGCTCAAAAGTTGATCCTGGCGGGTAAAAAATCACTGCCGGTGGTCTATACACCTTGTATCATGGCCGGCGGCACCGTTCCCTCAACCCTGGCCGGGGCTATGGCCACGGGTTTGGCTGAGAGCCTGAGCGGGCTGGTGCTAAACCAGCAAACCAACGAAGGAAACCCCTTCATCATGGGCGGGGTCTTCACGGTTATGGATATGCAGACCACCATATTTGCCTATGGTGCTCCGGAGTTTGACCTGATGCAGGCGGCGCTGGCCGACATTTCGAACTATCTCGATCTGCCCATGTTCGGTACCTGCGGCTGCACTGACGCCAAGGTCGTGGATGAACAGGCTCTTATCGAGGGGGCCCTCTCCATCATGCTCACCGCTCAGGGCGGAGCCAACCTGAACCACGATGTGGGCTATATTGAGCACGGCAACTGCTCTTCGCTGGAGTACCTTTGCATCTGCGACGATCTCATCGGCTACGCCCGTAAAGTGGTTAACGGGATCGAAGTGAACGAAGAGACGCTGGCCTTAGATGTGATCGACAAGGTGGGCCCGGGGGGCAATTTCCTTGGTGAAACCCATACCATGAAACACTTCCGGAAGGAGACCTGGTACCCGCGCCTGTTCACCAGGCAGGTCTACGAGAACTGGGTTAGCGGCGGTTCAAAGACACTCTTCGAACGGAGCAATGAGCGGGTTATCAACATCCTGGAGAACTACGAACCTGAGCCGCTTCCGAAGGATGTTCAGCAGAAAATGAGGGAAATCGTCCAGCGGGCTGAGGCCAAACTGGAGCTGTAAAAACAATCTGTCGGCAACAGAGTGGAGGAACAACATGGTTAACCTGGCGTTGGGTATAGATACAGGCGGCACTCTTACCGACGGGGTCCTTTTCGATCTCGATCATAAGAAAATTGTCGCTAAAACCAAGGTGATCACTACCAGGCATAACCTCACCCTGGCGGTTGATCAATGCCTTGACCACTTACTCAGCCAAAGGGAGCAGGCCGAACTAGACCGGATAAAAATGGTCTCCCTTTCCACCACACTGGCGACAAATGCAATTGTTGAGGGGCAGGGGGCTGAGGTAGGCCTGATTCTCATAGGATGCAAGCCCGATCAGGGCCTGCCCACCCCCTTCTTTACCTCTATCGGCGGCGGTTGCAACCTCAAAGGAAAGTTCAAGGAGGAAGTGGATCTTGCGGCTGCCGCGGCGGCAGTTGCAGAGATGAGGGATAAGGTAGATGCTTTTGCCGTATCAGGATACCTCAGTGTGAGAAACCCCGCTCAGGAACTGGCTGTGGAAGAGCTGATCCGTGAATTGACGGGTTACCCGGTGGTATGCGCCCATCAGCTTAGTTCCGAGCTGGGATTTCACGAGCGCACCGTAACAGCTGTCCTAAATGCCCGGCTCATGCCCCTCATCACTGATCTGATGGCTGCGGTGAAAAAGAGTATGGCTCGCAGGGCGCTTAAGGCCCCTTTGATGGTGGTCAAGGGTGATGGAAGCCTCATCAGCGAAAAAAAGGCAAGGGAGAGGCCTATTGAAACAATTTTATCGGGGCCGGCGGCAAGCATTACCGGAGCCATGGCCCTTACCGGCATAGAAGAGGGCATCGTCATCGATATGGGCGGTACTACCACAGACCTGGCCCTACTTCAAGACGGTCGGCCCTCTATAGACAGCCGGGGCGCCCGGGTGGGCGGATGGTTGACCCGGGTCCGGGCGGCGGAGATCACGACTATCGGGCTGGGCGGAGACAGCTTCGTAGATGTTGGCGGCAGCGGGGTTCTTTCCATTGGGCCTCAGCGAGTCTTCCCCCTCTCCTGGGTTGCCTCTCAGCATCCCCACATAGCGCGGGAGCTGGAAGAGATTAGGGAAGCCGACTACAGCCTCTTTTCAACGCTGCCTACTATAGCCCTGGTTTATATAAAAGAACCTCTCAACTTGAAGATGACTGACGCAGAAAAAGAGATTATTAAATTGATCCGAGAGACCCCCCATACGCTTTATCATATCAGCAAAGAGCTGGAGAGGGATTTTGATCTGCTGCCCTGGACCCGGCTGGTTAATGTCGGTTCACTGCACCGGGCCTCTATTACCCCTACCGATATTCTTCATGCTACCGGTGCTTTCAGCCAGTGGAACCGCGAAGCGGCAGAGCTGGGTATAAAAATATTGGCTTGCAGGCACGGATCGGATATCGATACCTTTTGTCAAACAGTTATGGAGGAAATTTATTTTAAGATCGTTTCATTGATTACCGGGCGGTTGATCGCCGGGCGAGGCAGCCGTGCTCCGGAAATAGACGACCCGGCCGGCCGCTTTTTCCTCAGGGAGATTCTGGACCGCAATAAGGCCGGGAGACCTGTAGAATTTTCGGCTAAAATCAATCTGCCCCTCATCGCCGTCGGGGCTCCCGTGGGAGCCTATTTCCCGGAGACGGCAAAAAGAATTAGCGCTCAACTCTTCTTGCCCCAGTCGGCGGAGGTGGCCAATGCGGTGGGGACGGTAAGCGGACAAACCGTGGAGAGGGTTCACATTCTCATCAAACCGGGCGAAGGGGGAGGCTTTATTGTCCATGCCCCCTGGGGGCGGAAGGCTTTTATGAACTTTGAGGAAGCGGGGGCCTGCGCGCTGCAGGAGGGGAAGGCATACGCTCACGAACAGGCGGCAGCGGCGGGGGCTGCGGATATCGAACTGCTCATTGATCGGCAAGACCGCTACAGCAACCTTGGGCGAGCGGCAGATGAAGGCGCGGAAATGGATCTGGAGCACAAGCTCTTCATCGAAACCATCATCGAAATCTCTGCCGTCGGCAGGCCCTGGAGCTGAAGGGAGCGCCTTTGGGCGGCAGCAGGTAATATGCAAGAGCGATTTACAAATAACCGGGGAGAGGTGAGGAGAACCGGGGTAACCCGGTAAATCAAATATCATGATTATCATCGGTGAGCTGATTAACTCTACACGGGTATCCATTAAAAAGGCAATCGAGGAGAAGAACGCAGCCTATATCCAGGATATCGCCGGGAAACAGGCAGAGCATGGGGCGGATTATATCGATGTAAATGCCGGGGCTTTTGTTTATGATGAAGTTGAACATCTGGTCTGGCTGACCCGGACAGTGCAGGAAGCCGTGGACAAACCGCTGGCCCTGGACAGCCCCAGGGCTGAGGCGCTGAGGGAAGCCTTGAAAGTGCACCGTGGGGTTCCTCTGATCAATTCCATCACTGCAGAAAAAGAGAGGTACGATGAGATCGTTCCGCTGGTCAAAGAATACGGAGCCAAGGTTCTTGCCCTGTGCATGAGCGATGCCGGAATGCCGGAATCTTCGGCAGAGAGGCTGCAGGTGGCGGAACAACTCATAGCCGATCTGGAAAGGGATGGGGTAGCCCCGGAAGATGTATTTTTTGATCCCCTGATCAAACCCATCAGCGTGGACGGTGAGTACGGCTTTCAGGCACTGGAGACAATTGCCGGAATTGCCGCCTGGAACAAAGGTGTACATATAACCTGCGGCCTGAGCAACATCTCCTTCGGCTTGCCGCAGCGGGCCTTGCTGAACCGCACCTTCCTGGTCATGGCCATGGAGAGAGGGCTGGATTCAGCACTCATCGATCCCCTGGATCGGGAGATGATCAAAGCGATTCGGGCGGCAGAAGTGCTGCTGAACAGGGATTCTTACGGAATGGCATATCTGAAAGCGTCACGGGCGGGGCTGCT
>CAZQVX010000038.1:4991-10277 GCA_964596845.1 uncultured Syntrophomonadaceae bacterium
GTTCTTTCGCCCGGTTACGGTTCTCCCTTCGTCATGGATTTTGATCTGGGCAAGAGAAGAACTTCAACATACGATGACTATGTTGCCTTTACCAGGCTCAGCGGCGCCAGTGAAAACATAGATGTGGTCGGGGGGGTCCTGGTGGAGCCCACCGACATTGCTGATGAGTTGCGCCATGCGCAGATGTTTCATGCGGCGGTTAAACATACCGATAAATGTCTCATGGGCAGCGCCCTGGGCGATAAAAAAGCGCATGAATGCGTAGAGATGGCGGCAATCATCTATGGGGGGATTGATTTTGTCAGAGCGCATCCCGTTCTGCTTACATTGATCAATACAAACAGCCCCCTTCAGCTTGATCACCGTATGATGGAATCGCTGCTGGCTTATGCAGAATACAAACAGCCCATGGTAATAGCTTCTTTAAGTATGACCGGGACCACGGCTCCGGTGACTATTGCTGCTGCGCTGGTTCAGCAGAACGCCGAGGTGATCGCCTGCATCACCCTGGCACAGCTGGCCAACCCCGGCACCCCTGTTGTCTACGGCTCAGCTTCCAGTGTGGTTGACCTTAAAACCGGCGGTCTCGCTATCGGCAGTCCGGAGACGGCACTGATGTTCGGCGGCACAGCCCAGCTGGCTCGTTTTTACAATATCCCCTCCCGGGGCGGCGGTTCTCTGACTGACTCCCTGCTGCCCGACGCTCAGAGCGGATATGAGTCCATGTTTCTTTTCATGGCGGCGGTGCAGAGCGGGTTCCACTTTATCCTGCATGCCGCCGGCTTACTTGAAAACTACATGACGATGTCTTTTGAGAAATTCGTCATCGATGACGAGATCTGCGGCATGGTCAAAAAATATTTTGAAGGCATCGCTGTGGATCAGGATCACCTGGGCAAGGAGACCATCATGCATGTGGGCAGCGGCGGCAACTACATGGGTGAGGAGCATACTTTGAGATATATGCGGGATGCGAGAGCGCCGCTGCTCAGCTCGCGCAAGGCTTATTTCAGCGGAAAGATTCCTGATACTGCAGCCAATGCCGGGAAATGCTACAAAGAAATACTTGAAAAATACCAGGCACCCCCCCTGGATGAGAGGATAGAGAAAGATCTTTTGGACTATATCAGCCAAATCAAGAAGTAAAAGAAGCCGCAGGCAGGATTAAGAGGACCCGATGTTGTAGATCTTGCATTGTCTGTTAAAAATAGAGTATTGCGGATGAACCTGCTGGGAGAGGACCTTTCAAAAGGGACACCGAAGGAGCAATTTCCCGGTTTTGGCCGCCGGGGAGGAAACTCTCAGGTAACAGCACCGGCAGGGGACGACCCTCTGGAGAGATCCTGCTGTAAGCGGGACACCGACGGGGAAATTCTCCTGAAACGCCAGGAGTCAAATCTCTCAGGTGAAAGGACAGAGGACAGGGGAGCCGAGGCTGATCCCCTGTCCTTTACTGTACAGGGTCTCAGGTTGAACTATAAGTACTTCTTTGGGGGTGATTTGCCACAGGTAAACTGTAAAAAGGTGCCTACGGTTTGCTTCTTGGTTCAGGAGGCAGCCGGGAATACTATAACTGAGGTGGTGAAAAAAGATGGCTGAACTTCAAAAAACTCCCTTGTATGAGAAACATCTGGCGCATAAAGGCGATCTGGTGGAATACGGCGGATGGTATATGCCGGTGCAATATGAGGGGATTGTTGCCGAGGTGCACCAGACTCGGCGGAAGGCCTGCCTCTTCGATGCTTCGCATATGGGCGAATTTCTCGTGGAGGGGCCGGGGGCGGCCGATTTTCTGCAGAAGGTTTTAACAAATGATCTTTCCACCCTTTCTGAGGGACGGATCATCTACAGTCCCGTCTGTTACCCGCACGGCGGCACGGTAGATGATATCCTCATCTACTGCTACAAACGGGATAAATACCTGCTTGTGGTTAACGCGTCAAATGCAGCAAAGGATTATGCATGGTTCAGCGAAAAGGTGTCCCCGGGCGCGGGGGTTGTTTTGACCGACCTTTCGGCGCAGACAGCCCTTGTTGCTATCCAGGGGCCCAACAGTCTGGCGGTGATGCATGCCCTGACGCAAGCCCCGTTGGATAAGCTGCGTTACTATCACTTTGTCCCCGAGGTCGATCTGGCGGGGATCAAATGCCTGGTATCGCGGACGGGCTATACCGGAGAAGACGGTTTCGAGATCTACTGCGCCTCTCATGAGGCTGAAAAGATCTGGGATGCGCTGCTCGAAGCGGGGCAGGTCCGTGATCTCGGCGTGACGCCGGCGGGCCTGGGAGCGCGTGATGTGCTCCGTCTCGAGGCATCGCTGCCCCTCTACGGCCATGAATTGAGCGAATCAATCTCGCCGCTGGAAGCAGGCCTGGATCGCTTTGTCTCCTTTAAAAAAGGCGACTTTATCGGGCGCGAGGTGCTGCTGCGGCAGAAAGAAGAAGGACCGCCCAGACAGTTGGGCGGCTTAATCTTACTGGAACGGGGCGTGATTCGGGAGGGCTACCGCGTTGTGGCCGACGGCAGCGAACTAGGCGTGGTCAGCAGCGGCACCTACTCGCCGACTCTGAACAAGTCCATTGGGATGGCCCTGTTTTCACCAGGCGCAGCGGCGCCCGGGCGCGAGGCGGAGATCATGATCCGGAACAAGCCGCACCGTGCCCAGATTGTAAAAACACCATTTTACAGGAGGGAATCAAAATGAGCTGGGAAATCCGGGATGAATTGAACTACACCCGCACCCATGAATGGGTCAGCCTGAAGGGTTATCTGGCCACGGTGGGGATTACCGACTATGCTCAGGATATGCTCAAGGATATTGTTTATGTGGAGCTGCCCGAAATAGGGCAGGCGGCGCAGGTGGGAAAGAGCCTGGCGGTGCTCGAGTCGGTCAAAGCGGTCTCAGACCTTTATGCCCCCGTAGAGGGTGAGGTAGTGGAGGTAAATGAGGCCCTTCTGGATCAGCCGGAGCTTTTAAACAGCGATCCCTTTGGCGAGGCCTGGGTGGCCCGGATCAAGGTGGCTGCCGGTTATGAGAATCCTGAGCTGCTCGATGCAGAGCGATATGCCTCCTTTGTAAAGGAGGAGGCTGAAAAATGAGCGGCGGCCGCCATTACCTGCCCCTGACCGAAGCGGAGAAGCAGGAGATGCTCAAAGATATCGGCGCCGCCTCGATAGAGCAGCTTTACGACGTTCTTCCGGAGTCAATCCGCTTGCAGGAGGATCTGAAGCTGCCGCCGCCCCTGAGCGAGATGGAGGCGCTGGCGCACCTGGGCGACCTGGCCGGGAAAAACAGGCATCTCCGCGAATACCCCTCTTTTTTGGGTGCCGGGGTTTACGATCATTTTATTCCCAGCGTGGTGCAGCATGTCACGGGACGGAGCGAGTTTTACACCGCTTACACTCCATACCAGGCGGAGATGAGCCAGGGAGTGCTGCAGTCTATTTTCGAATACCAGAGCCTGATCTGCCGCCTTACCGGGATGGAGGCGGCCAACGCTTCCCTGTATGACGGGGCTACTGCCCTGGCCGAGGCGGCGGTGGCTGCCTGCGCGGCCACTCGCCGCCGCAGGGTGCTGGTCTCGTGCTCGGTGAACCCCCATTACCGGCGGGTTGTGCAGAGCTATCTCGAAGTACGCGACCTTGAACTGGTGGAACTACCCCTTTCGGAGGGGACCACTGATTACGCGCAGGTGGAGAGCATGCTTGACGACGGCACAGCAGCGCTGCTGCTGCAGCAGCCCAACTTCTTCGGGTTGCTCGAGGAGATGGATGCAGCCGCCGGGCCGGCCCACAAGCATGGCGCCCTGCTGGTGCTCTCGGCAGATCCCATCTCGCTGGCTCTCTGCCGGGCTCCGGCGGAGTACGGCGCCGACATCGTTACCGGCGAAGGGCAGGTCCTGGGCAACCCGCCCTCTCTGGGCGGGCCTCTGCTCGGCTTCTTTGCCGCAAGGCAGAAATTGATCCGGCGGATTCCCGGGCGGATAGTAGGAGAGACGGTCGATCATGAGGGGCGGCGAGGCTTTGTGCTGACCCTGCAGACGCGCGAGCAGCATATTCGCCGCGAAAGAGCCATTTCGAATATCTGCTCCAACCAGGCGCTGAACGCTCTCGCCGCTGCAGTCTACCTGGCGGCCATGGGGCCGGCTGGACTGCGCGAAACGGCTGAGCTCTGTCTGCAAAAGGCTGCTTATGCCAGGGAGAAAATTGCCGCGTTGCAGGGCTATGCGCAGGCTTTTCCCGGGGTGCATTTCAAGGAGTTTGCCGTCAAGCTGCCCGGCGGCGGCGGACGCCTGAACAGCCATCTGCTAAAACATAAGATCATCGGCGGGCTTGACCTGGAGCCTTATTACCCTGAACTGGGCCCGGCGATGCTTTTCTGCGTCACCGAAACAAAAACCCGGGAGCAGATCGATGCCCTGGTGGGGGCACTGGAGGGATGGTCATGAGGAAAGAACAGCCCTTGCTTTTTGAACTGGGCGCTCCGGGGCGGCGCGGCTACTCATTGCCGCAGGCAGATGTGCCGCTGCAGCCCACTGACAAACTACTGCCGGAGCAGATGCAGCGCCGGACTCCCCTGAAACTCCCCGAACTCTCCGAAGGGGAACTCATACGTCACTACACTGCTCTTTCTAGGCGCAACCACGGAGTTGATTCCGGCTTTTACCCGCTGGGCTCCTGCACTATGAAGTATAATCCCAAGGTAAACGAAGAGGTGGCCCGGCTGCCCGGCTTCGCTCTCCTGCACCCCTGCCAGCCGCCGGAGAGCATTCAGGGCGCCCTGGAGCTGCTCTACCTTACCGAGCGCTACCTGGCCGAAATAACGGGGATGGAGCGGGTTACCTTTCAGCCGGCCGCGGGAGCGCACGGCGAGCTGACGGGGATGATGCTCATCCATGCTTATCATGAGGCGAGAAAAGATCAGCGCAAAACTGTGCTCATCCCGGACTCGGCGCACGGCACCAATCCCGCTTCAGCAGCCATGGCCGGCTATGAGATCAAAGAGGTTCCATCGGACGGGCGAGGCCTGGTAGACCTCAAGGCTCTCCGGGCGGCTCTGGACACTGATGTCGCCGCCCTCATGCTCACAAATCCTAACACTCTGGGGCTTTTTGAAGAAGATATTCTGGAGATGGCCGCGGCGGTCCACGATGTGGGCGGGTTGCTCTACTATGACGGAGCCAACCTCAATGCCATCATGGGCCACGCCCGGCCCGGTGACATGGGCTTCGATGTGGTCCACCTGAACCTTCATAAAACTTTCGCCACGCCCCACGGCGGGGGCGG
>CAZQVX010000039.1:0-1499 GCA_964596845.1 uncultured Syntrophomonadaceae bacterium
CGGGCGGAACAACTTTCCTTTTTGACATAAATAAAGCAACTCCTCACTGGCCTGCTCAAAGGTTGTGCCCACGGCCCCTTTTCGGGCAACAACAATAAAATCATACCCCCCCTTGATTCGCCCGCAATTATGGCGGAAAGCTTCGCGAAAAACCCTCCTGATACGGTTTCGCTGAACACTTTTGCCCACCTTCTTGCTGATAGAAAACCCAAGCCTGCTCTCTTCAGACTGGTTCGGGCAAATGTATAGCACAATTCTCCTGGCAAAAAGGGCTTTTCCGTGCCTGTATACCCTTTTATATTCCCAATTTTTCTTAAGTCTTTTCATCCTTGTGGGGGGATCAGGCTGAAATTTGTTTACGCCGCCGCTGCCTCCTTCTTCTGATGACAGACCTTCCGGCAGTGGTGCTCATTCTCTTCAAAAACCCATGTCTTCTTTTTCTTTTTCTGCACTTAGGCTGATACGTCCTTTTCATATTCTTTCCTTTCCACTTTTCTGTTCAGAATATAAAAAAAGTATACCTTAAAAAAATCATTAATGTCAAGATAAAGGGCATTTTGTAGCGTTAAATAACCCTTGTGGCTTATTCTTGCCGTTGCAGCAAAAATTAATATCTGGTAAGATAATATTTGCCGCTGTCTCTATGGCATCTGGCAGGCCGACTTATCCACAGCACTTTGTTGATAAGCCATACTTATTGTGTATAACCTCGGCGTTGCTTTCCAAGTAGGAGGTTATGTTTTGTCCGGCGATCTTTCCAACCTCTGGTCCGTAATTTTATCTGACATCAGTAAAGAGCTTGGTAAGCCAAGCTTTGAAACATGGTTTGCCTCAACACGCCCTCTCTCCTTGAAGGATCAGCACCTTATTATTGCTGTCCCCAATGACTTCACCAAGGAATGGATCCAAAATCGTTATAAAAGAATTATCGTCGATAAATTAAATAATATTACTTCCGGTAATTACGCGGTTGATTTCGTTGTCACCGCTGATTTTGTAGATCTGGTTGAAGAGGGGGATTACCCCGCAGAGGTGCCGACAGTTAAGAGCGGCTCAGCTTCTGCCAAAAGTTCACTTTTCAACCCTCGCTATACCTTTGACAGTTTTGTAGTCGGCCCTTCCAATCGCCTCTCCCATGCTGCTTCACAGGCCGTTGCTGAAAGCCCCTCCAAGGCATACAACCCCTTTTTTATATACGGAGGCGTAGGACTGGGTAAGACACACCTCTTGCATGCCATTGGCCAGTATATATTAAACCATCACAATCTAAAAAACATCCTTTACTGCTCATCCGAAAAATTTACCAATGATTTCATCAATGCCATTCGAGATAATAAAACTGTTGAATTTAGAAATCATTATCGCAATATCGATGTTTTGCTTATAGATGATATTCAATTTTTGGCCGGTAAGGAGCAGACTCAGGAAGAATTCTTTCACACCTTCAACACTCTGCACAACCTCAACCGCCAGATCGTTGTTTCCAGCGATCGCCCCCC